>NZ_FNUW01000033.1:0-26737 GCF_900108285.1 Bacillus sp. ok061
TAACCGATCCGGATAAACTCCTCATTCACTCTGATCAAGGTTGGCACTATCAAATGAAACAATACCGTCATTCTCTTAAGAATTGTGGCATAACTCAAAGTATGTCTCGCAAAGGAAACTGTTATGACAATGCCGTTATTGAAAATTTCTTCGGTATCATGAAATCGGAATTTCTGTATCGAAAAGAATTTGAAAGTATAACACATTTCAAACAAGAATTAGCAAAGTATATAGAATACTATAATCATAAAAGAATTAAGGCAAAATTAAAGGGTATGAGCCCAGTACAATACCGGGCTCATACCCTAGAGCCTGCCTAATGAAACGACCTGTCTAACTTTCGGGGTTCACTTCAATTGTGAAACGGCTTTTTTTAAGCGTTCAATTCTGTTTTATGCCCTTTTACTGCACTACGTTTGAATGCAGTTACTAATATAGTAACCATACTTACTATACCAATCCAAACGAGTACAGTAACAGGTGTATTCCAGCTTAACCCTTTTCCGAAGAAAAAGATTTCTCTTAGGCCTTCAATCATAAATTTCATTGGTAACCATGAGTAGACCCAGTCTTGATAAAACGGAGACAACATCTCAGGTGCTAACGATAATAACGGCGCTCCGAAAAATAGTAATAAAGCGAATAAACCAATTCCTTTTAGCCCAACTAACGAAAGTACCGCAGATATCATTAAGAAGAAACTAAAAGAAGTAATAGATAAGAATAGAGCTGTATCCGTGAAGTTCGAAATATTTAACCCTACCATCCCATCTGCAATCCATGTAAGACCAAATCCAATGACAAGTGTCGCAATTGCTCCAGTTACTATTTGTTTTAGTTTTAATACTAGGTTTTCTTTTCTTGTACCTACTGGCATTTTACTTATCGCAATAAAGATAATTGCTGCGCTCGCTAAACTTGCAATCCATAACGGCTGAAATAAAGACATTGGTGAATTACCGTTTGCACTATTTTTGCCAACCTCATTCACATTTTTCACGTTCTTTACAATAGGTGTTACTAATTTCGCCGCTTGATCTGCTGTTAATGTAGCTCCTTTTGCTTTATATCCTTCTAATAGTTGCGCGCGAACAGTATTGTTCATATTATCAACGATCGCATTTAACATTTGCCCAGCCATAGTTGATGCTGCTGTATTCATTCCTTGATTTATGAATATTTCTATCTCTGGAGAAGATGGCTGCGGCGTTCGTAATGATGCTTGTTTTGTGCTAAAGTCTTTCGGAATGACTAACGCTGCATAATACTCTTTATTATTTAACCCTTTTTGAACTGCTTCCTTATTTTTCACTTCTACCCACTTTACCGCAGGCTCTTCATCTGATTTCGATGATTTTTTCACCGTATCAACAATTGTTTGCCCCATATTCATTTCCGGTTGATTTGGAATTTCTACACCTTGATCCTCATTTACAATTGCAATTGGCAAGTTTTTCGGCTGCGCTTGAACAGTTGGAAATAACGTTAATGAAAAAATAAAAACAACAAGTAATGCAATAACTGGTGATAAAAATAAAAGTTTATTTTTAAACATTTTCTTTTCTCCTCCTTTAATTTGATTTATAATAACCAACAACGTGTTGTTTATTTATATTTTGAATTATATGTTCGAGTTGAACCATATACAATAATCAAAAATCGGGAATGTGTCGGTTATAAGACACATTTTCTAAATGTGTTGAGTAAAATTAAGGAGGGACATGCGTTGCGCGATAGCAATTTAGATTTGCGTGTTGTTCGTACGAAAACTGCCATACGAAATGCATTGGTGGAGCTAATTGAAGAAAAAGGTTTTGACGCCATTACAGTGAAAGATATTACAACGAAAGCAAACATTAATCGCGGTACTTTCTATGCGCACTATCAAGATAAATTTGATTTAATGACGAAATGCCAAGAAGACATTATGTACGAGTTTTCTAAAATTGCCAAACAGAAATTCCCGGAAGTTATTGCTGATCTTGGAACAAATCCTTCTCCAACAATGCCATTTATACTTATCACTTCTATTCTTGAATTTCTAAATGAAAATAGTGATTTTATGAGAGCTGTGCTTAGTCCAAATGGAGATTTATCTTTCCAAACAAAACTGAAAGACTTTATGTGGAAAACATTATTTGAAGATACGAATGGTCCTCTCATTAATAAGGAGAATTTACTTGTTCCAAGCGAATACTTAACTTCTTATATGGCATCTGCACATATAGGTGTCATCCAGCAATGGTTAAATAATGGACAAAAAGAAACACCTGAGGAGATTGCTCGCTTTTTATCAACTATTGCAGTTCATGGGCCTTTTTATGCGGCTGGCTTAAAGAAATAAGTCAACTATATACAAAAGAACACCCACTATAATAGTGGATGTTCTTTTACTTACAACACTTCAATATACCCTTCTGTTCCATGTATCCGAATTCGTTGACCGTCTTTTATTCGTTTCGTAGCATTCTCTACTCCGACGACTGCTGGTAATCCATACTCACGTGCAATTACTGCTCCGTGTGTCATAAGCCCGCCGACTTCTGTTACTAACCCTTTTATAGACACAAACAACGGTGTCCAGCCAGGGTCAGTAAATGCAGTCACTAATATATCGCCCTCTTCTAAATTCGCTTCTTCCATGTTTAAAATAACGCGAGCTCTTCCCTCTATAACTCCTGAAGAAACAGGCAAACCTACAATCGCGTCAGCTGGGAGGTTTTCTCGTTTATATTTACCTGTAATGATTTCTCCATCAGACGTCATAACTCGCGGCGGCGTTAGTTTTTCATATAATTTGTACTCATTTTTTTGCTTATGAATAAGCTCGTAATCTAGTTTATTTGTGCGGACGACTTCGTGAAGTTCTTCAAAAGTTAGGTAGTATATATCATCGACTTCATGAATGACCCCGCTCTGCACAAGTTGCTCAGCTTCTTTCAATAACGCCTGCTTATATATAAAATAACGATTAATCATGCCGTATTTCGGATATTCACGATAACCGATACAATTACGGATGTTACGAATCATTCTCTTCGTCTCTTCTACTTTTTGATTACCATCCAGCAAGTGCTGCAATCGCTCTAACAGCTCTTCTTCTTTTTTCAAAGCTTCCTGCAGTCCTTCTTCAAACTTTCGCTTACTAGCGCCAGCTTCAAAGTCTCTTATATTATTTAAAATCATCGGGATAATGGTTGTTGGCTTTTCACTCCAGCGCGTTTTTGTAATGTCGATTTCTCCGCTGCATCTCATCCCGTATTTATTTAGAAAAGCAGCGATGGCATCTCGAGCTTTTTCCCCGCCTTTAAACTGAACGAATTCATCTAAAAAGCTATCATCTTCTACATGCTGTAAATACGCAATAACTTCTGGATATGGGCGAATCACATCAGCAACATCCATTAATGCTAAACCCATTTCAGACGTAATATTATTTTGTACGGATTGAGAAAGTGTATCTGCTGCATTTTTTTCACCTAGCCATTGCTCCATCTTTTCATTCATCCATGTTGAAGCATTCATACCAGCCATAATGACAGCTATACTTTGCGGGTTAAATAATACTTTCTTTAATTGCTGGATGTCTTGCAAAATAAAATCAAATACATCCACACCTGATTTCGTTTGCATGTTTCGTTTTAACTCTTCGATCGATTCTTGACTATTCTGTATTAAATTCGTAACGATTGCCGTATTATTTTCGATTTCTGTTTGCGAACTTGCAGGTTGCTTACTTTTACTAGCACTCTTTCCTTTTTCATCATCCGGTAACAATTGAATAAAATCATCTCGCTCGATTATAGTCGTTAATGCATCTCTTACGAGCGAATCCGATTTTCCTAAAGTGTTTATTAAGTAATCTCTGCTAGCAGGTAAAGCTAATTGTTGCGTAGCATCAACAAATAGCCTGCCTCCCGCTTTACGCATAGGGGCACTAGTCGTTAACAAGAAAAAAGATAACCCAAGTGGTTTCATCGCATCGGTCATCATTTGTTGGTGACCAACCGATATATACACATGATTTTCCCCATCATTTACTCCTGGAATTGGATATAAAGTCGTAATCGGCCTGCTTTGGACTATATAAAATGTATCATCAACTAAGCACCATTCAATATCTTGCGGACAATCAAAATAAGCTTCGATTTGTCTTCCGATGCGTGCTAGTTGTAAAATTTGTTGTTCAGTAAGTGTTTGAACTTTTTGCTGATTAGGAGCAATTTTCTTTGTCTCTGTTCCGCCTTCTTTTCGTCCATAGATGGCTAATTTTTTCGTTGCGATGACCTTTTCGACAATTTTGTCTTCTTTTATCTTATAATTATCGGCAGAAACCAATCCAGATACTAGCGCTTCGCCAAGTCCAAAGCTGGCATCGATTGACAACACCTTCCTATTCGAAGTAATCGGATCGGCAGTAAATAAAATCCCTGAAGCCACAGGGAAAACCATTTTTTGAACGACAACACATATAGAAACTTGATTATGATCAAAACCGTTTTGCATTCGGTATATAACCGCTCTATCTGTAAATAAAGAAGCCCAGCATTTTTTAATATGCTGCAAAATGCTTTCTTTTCCAATAATATTTAAATACGTATCTTGTTGACCAGCAAACGAGGCATACGGTAAATCTTCAGCAGTAGCACTCGAACGCACTGCATACGCATGTTCATCGCCAAAGCGAGAGAGATAATGAGCTACTGATTCCACTACATCAACTGGAATTTCCACCGCCATAATGACTTCTCTAATCTTCTTACTAATTTCACCAATTTGATCTCGTTCCTCAATTTTTAACATTGTTAGCTGCTGCAACAAAATTTGAAGCTCTTCATTTTGCTCGATGGCCTTTTCATACCCTATCGTTGTAACACAAAATCCTTCTGGCACTTGTATCCCTTGAATGTTGGATAACTCCCCTAAATTCAAACCTTTTCCACCGACAAGTGAAAGGTGCGTGTTTTCTATTTCCTGAAAATCGAGAACGAAAAAACTCATTTAACATCTCTCCTTACTTTACTTGTGTTCTTGATTGTATCAGTAGTAAATGAGAAGAAACAGTCTATTTCGAACTTGATTTACATGATATAATTAAGTTAGGAAGAGATAATCTTTTTTATTTATCCCCTCGAATTCACTTCAATTATATCTCCAAACTTAAACATTCTTTGATTATGAAAAGCATCGGTACAAGTAATCATCTTATTTAATGGATTTATATCAGCTACTGTTATGTATTTTTTGTATAAATTCACATTATAATATCTAGATAAATCTTTTATTAACTCGTAATCCCTCCTCAAAAAATAGTAGAAACTACAATTGTAAAATCAATATTTTCTGTTTGCACTTTATATAAATTGATATGAATCTCTCTTAATTCTAGGACTAAATTATTGTTTTTTAATCCCACATTAATTCTTTTCTCAAATTCGCCAAAATGAATTTTCAAGATTAGGGAACTATAATGTCGTATTAAAATATATTAAGGGGGAGAAAAATTGGACAATGAAATGAATTATGGAAGTGATTACAAGTTTATTCCAGCAACTTCAATTGAAAGTGGTCATGGCATTGAAGTATTGCCTGATTTATTTTGTTACACGATTCAAATCGTCAATATATGCTTTGTTGGAAATCCTGAGACCAATGATTTTGTTTTAGTTGATGCTGGAATGCCTAAATGTGCAAATGAAATTATCTCTATCGCTGAGGATCGATTTGGTACCAATAGTCGCCCAAAAGCCATTATTTTAACTCACGGCCATTTTGATCATGTTGGGGGAATAATTGAACTCATCAAATATTGGGATATTCCCGTCTATGCACATCAGATGGAGATACCGTTCCTGACCGGACAACAAAGCTATCCAGAACCAGACCCTACAGTTGAAGGTGGTATGGTAGCAAAAATGTCTCCTCTGTTCCCAAACGAACCAATTGACTTAGGAAATAACGTAAAAGCGCTACCTACCGATGGAACTGTTCCCCATATGCCAGAGTTTAGATGGATTCATACACCAGGACATACTCCAGGGCATATTTCATTATTCCGAGAAAAAGAACGAACTTTGATCGCTGGGGATGCTTTTATTACAGTGAAAGAGGAATATCTATATAAAGTATTTACTCAGGAACAGGAAATAAGCGGACCCCCTCGTTATTTAACAACAGACTGGAAAGCCGCTAAAGAATCAGTTATTAAGCTAGAGAAGTTAAAGCCTCTAACCGCTGTTACTGGACATGGGATACCGATGTCGGGTGAATTGCTATCAACAAGCCTCAAAACACTCGTTCAAGAATTTGATAAAATCGCTTTACCCGATTATGGAAAATATATAGACTAAAAGATACATTAAGCATGAAAATACTTTTTATTCTTATATTTAAGAAACAAAATCAAAACGGAAAAAATTATTAAGTTTAATAAAAAAACACTGTACTTAGGCAACATCTCTATTATTAGAATGGAACTACGCCTTGTGAATAAAAATCGATATTCCTCAAATACTATCTGTAGTATAAGCCCGCTTCTTACCCAGGTTGTACTTCTTACCATTAAAGGTTGATTAAAATGGGTTACGCTATATAGCATAACCCGTTTTTAATGAAATCTTTTATTCCATATACGTTTAAATAATGGAGGAAAATGATGAAACATATTGTTGCTTTATTAATTAAATACACAGCGATAACTGCAGTATTACTTATCGTACTCAGTATCTTTCAAGGCATTTCCATTCCTAGAGTATTACTCATTTCTCTTTTCTTAACAGGAGTTGCCTATTTAATCGGCGATCTCTTCATTTTACCTAAATACGGAAATATGATTGCTACAATGGCAGATTTGGGCTTAAGCTTCTTCGGAATTTGGCTACTAACATCCTTATTTACTAATTTAGATGCTACTCGTAATATTGGACTTTCTTCATTCTTATCCGCATTAATTATTGGCGGAATAGAGGTTTTCTTCCACATTTATATGAAGAGACTAGTACTGCGTAACGATGATGAATTAACAAATCACAATCATATTCACCATGATAAATATGCTATGGAAATGTCAGATGAATATATGGATTCTTCTACAATAAATAAATCCAAAATTGAGGATACATCTAAAAAATAAAAAAGTGGCCAATGCCACTTTTTTATTTTTGGTTATTAAGCTTGATCAGAATTTCTTACATGTAACGGTGGTGGAACTACCCACCCTTTTTTCTTACTTAAACGCAGCAAAGTTACACCTGCTTGCGCTTTTTTCATATGAAATTGTCCGAATAGCATCCCTACATCTTCTCGAAGACATTTTCCCATCACTTGACTACATGTCACAAGTCCAGCTGCTAACCCTGTAGAAACAGCTGCTGCTATTTCAGCATCATTAATACGTGCCCCTGGGGGAATGTCTTCGATAGATGCAACTGGTCGTTCTGGAGGAGCAGGCGGTAAAGCTACGCCATTAACCTTTAAAAGAGTTTTTAACTCTTCTATTTCCGAATTCATATCATTTTCAATTAAGCTCTCTAAAAACTTCTTTAAATCTTCGTCACCTGTGTGATTCATAAACACTTGATGGCTTGCGATTCCACCTTGTGCAGCTAGAAGATAACTCCAAATATCAAATACTTCTCCGTAATGTAACGGTTCATTTTGAGGATTTCCACTTAAAATACCCATTTTAAAATTCCTCCCTTTCGAAAATATCATAATCAATATTGATTTCAATATTGAAATCAAATTTTTAAGTATGCTTTTTCCTGCAAAAGATTTTCTACTATGCATGGAAAACACCTTTCCAACACTGCGTGTTTATTGTTTAGGAAAGTAGTTTACAAATAAAATACTCAAAGATTATGAAAGAAGATTATCAATAATCTTTGAGTGAGAATCCATTTACTATAAGGGTTTTTATTTTTATACATATACAAAAGAAATTGATTTACATATCTGCTATATTGTATGCCAATTTACTTAGCGATTAGCTCTATCACCAAGTTGTTGTTCAGCCATTGCTACTAAACGTTTTGTAATTTCACCACCAACAGATCCGTTTGAACGAGCTGTTGTATCTGCACCAAGTTGTACACCAAACTCTTGTGCAATTTCATATTTCATTTGATCAAGAGCCTGTTCAGCACCTCGAACTAACAATTCATTACGATTTCCACTATTATTGTTTGCCATCTTATTTCACCTCCGATGTTTTTAATATGTTACAAATTATGAAATAATAATTATCCTTTTTATGGAAATTAGTTTATGGATAAAAATTGATTTTTTTCTTAAAGTAGGGCAAAACATATAAGAAAGAATAACTGATATAACATACTTTCATAACAACACTATGTATACTTCCTAATTCCCTTCAGTAAATAAAAGAAAGATTTCTATTTCACCAAGAGATTAAATAAAATTATGTTTTGAGACATAATCCAAAAGGAGATATGAGATGAAAGCTGTAACCTATCAAGGACCAAATCAAGTACAAGTTAAACAAGTTGATGATGCAAAGTTAGAGAAAAAAGATGATATTATTGTAAGAATTACTTCAACCGCTATTTGTGGTTCTGATTTACATTTATATCAAGGCAACATGCCCTTACCTCAAGGATACATTATCGGCCATGAACCAATGGGAATCGTTGAAGAAGTCGGGCCAGATGTCACTAAAGTGAAAAAAGGCGATCGTGTTGTTATCCCCTTCAACGTTTCTTGTGGACATTGTTCCTATTGCCAACACGAAATGGAAAGTCAATGTGATAACTCAAACCCTCATTACGATTCTGGTGGTTACTTTGGTTATACAGAGAAATTTGGTAATCATCCAGGCGGACAAGCAGAATATTTAAAAGTTCCTTTTGGAAATTTCACTCCATTTGTTATACCGGAATCATGCGAACTTGAAGATGAATCCCTACTATTTTTATCAGATGTTTTACCAACAGCCTATTGGAGTGTAATAAACGCAGGCGTTAAGCCAGGTGATACTGTTATCGTCCTTGGTTGTGGACCTGTTGGATTAATGACACAAAAATTTGCTTGGATGCAAGGCGCTAAACGTGTAATTGCAGTGGATTACTTAGATTATCGGATGAATTATGCAAAAAAGATTAACAACGTTGAGGTATTTGAGTTTACAAAATTCCCAGATATGGGAGAACATTTAAAGGAAATTACACATGGTGGTGCCGATGTAGTCATTGATTGCGTGGGGATGGATGGAAAAAAATCGCCTTTAGAATTTCTGGAACAAAAATTAAAATTACAAGGCGGAACTCTCGGCCCTATTCAAATCGCTACGAAAGCCGTAAGAAAATATGGAACGGTTCAAATGACCGGCGTTTATGGTGGCAATTATAATGCATTTCCACTCGGGGCATTTTGGGTTAGAAATATTAACCTTAAAATGGGACAAGCACCTGTCATTCATTTTATGCCGGAACTATTTGAAAAAATAACAAATAAAGAATTTGATCCAAAAGAGATTATTACACACAAAATCCCCCTTGAAGAAGCGAGCTACGGTTATCAAATTTTTAATAATCGTGAAGATGATTGTATTAAAGTTATTTTAAAACCTTGAAAATTGTTATGTGACTGAACCTTTTATTTTTCTATGCAGTAGACTGCTAAAAATAAACCTACTGCATAGAAAAGTATTCTAATCAACCTCAATTACATCACAAAACTTAAACATTCTTTGATTATGAAAAGCATCGGTACAAGTAATCGTCTCCATTAATGGATTAATATCTACTACTGTTATGTAATTTTTATTTAAATAACCATCTTTATAATATGTAAGTAAAACCTCTTCCTCACCTAAAAATGAAGTTAATAGCTTATTTTCAATCATTTCTTTTGCATCTTGCGTTACAATTGGACGCGAGGCTTTCGTTTGCTCCTTTATCATTTCTTTAATAACTGCGAACTGCTCCGGCATACTGGCAAACGGTTGCCACTTTACCATACCTCTTCCTTTTGGCATACTAGCATTCTTCACGATTTGTGCCCTCCTAATAATGTATTTCTATATCTTGCTGTTGCGACGCTTGTGTAAGAAATGCCTCGTAAAATACTGTTCTTACCAAATCGTGTTCGAATTTCGTCCATAACTTTCGTTAATCGTATTTCTTTTTCTCTTTGTATAATGTTATCGAAAAGCGAAATTTGCTCTTCCCCTTCATTAATAAAGTTTGTTAATGAAACACTTACTGATCGAATCGGCTCTCCTGTATGGCGCTCATATAAAAAATATGTACAAACATTATAAATATCCATCGTTAAGTTTGTTGCTCTATTTAACGTATGTGCCTTTTTTATTCCCCCACCGTATTCCTTGCTATATCCAACTGAAAAATGAATTGTTTGCGCGCATTTCTTTTCTCGTCTCAACCTATAACAAACCTCTTCTATATGCTCTAATAAAATAACTATGAACTCTTCTACCGAATAATCACGCAATAATATTTGGCTTTTCGCTATAGATGTTGTCGCTGGAACGTATTTTTCTGCTATTCTACTAAAATCAATTCCGTTACTATGTAGATGTAATTCTTCTCCTATTACACCAAATGATTGCTTTAAATATTTCAAAGGATACTGAGCTAACTCTCCAATGGTATGTATACCTTTTCGATTCAATTTCATTTCTGTTTTATACGATATACCCCAAAATTTACTGAGTGGTCTAATACTCCATAACTTCTCGGGTATATCGTCATACGTCCACTGCGCTATTCCATCCCTATTCTTCTTCGCTTCCACATCCAGTGCTACTTTACTCAATAATAAATTCGGCCCCATACCAATCGTACTTTCAATCCTTGTACGTTCATATATTTCTCGCTTGAACTTTAATGCAAAATCGCGCGGATTACTGGCAAACAAATGAATACTTGCGGTCATATCCATAAAAAATTCATCGATACTATATTGATGAAAATCTTCCGGTGCGACATACTGCAAAGCCAAACCCGTTATGAAAGTTGAACACTTCATATACGTATGCATAATTGGATTCACAATAATAATATCTGGTCGCTTCGGTATTTCGTACAAACGAGCCATCTTCTTTATTCCTAACGCTTTTAATGGCGGTGTTGCTGCTAATACAATTGATCCGCTCTGATTCACATCCCCTACGACAGCCAATTTTGTATATCTTGGATCAAGTCCTTTTTTAATACATGATACGCTTGCATAAAAGCTACGAAGGTCTACACAAAGAATAATACGATTCGGTAAAAGAGAATAATCATACAAGGTTATCACTCCTAACAAAAAGAACATGAGTTCTTATCGAATACGAACTCATGTTCTTTTTAAAGGTATTTCTATGAAAATTTTGGTTAAAATAACCGTTACTAAATTCTAAGAAAACCTTAAAGAATTTCCCTCTGTATTCATAGGAATTGTTTTCTATACCGAAAAATATAAATAGATACAGGGAGAAACAACTAAATTCTTCGTGAATAGCTACGGTATTTTAGAACTCATTTTTTAGTAGTGTTTTTTTATAGAAAATAAAATATTATTGGTTATTTTCTCAACGTTGTTTTTCTAGTTTTATCATTCAAATTTAAATATATATTTATTTAATCTACATAAACTAAAAACATATAAGTGCATACTTTGTGAATTTTTTATAATAACATCTCGAACAGACTATCATAAATCGTAAGTTTAATAACTTTAATAACTCGGATACATTAATCAGCTCCAACAAAGTTCCGAATACCCAAGTACTATAGCTTGTATTTCTTTTAAAATAAACATTCAAATCTCCAATTATATAATTTTGTACGAGAAAGGGATTGAATTTATGCACAATCTTAATTTCATTTGTGAACAATTTGCTACAATACTTAAAGGAAAAAGTAAAATAAGTCAAGGTTGTTGTTCGGTGTCTTTTCACCGCGATTTTAGCGTGCTTGTTCAAGGAAAACGGAGTACCAATGTAGTACCCGTCGGAGTAAGTTTTGAATCATTGGATCAAAATGGTAATGCATTAAATTTAGGCGAAATCGCTGTTCTACAAGAAGAGATTCCTGCATTTATGAGATCAATTATACAACAAGGAATTATTGTCAGTGCTTTACATAATCACTGGCTGTACATGGATCCCTTAATTATGTATATTCATATCCAATCGGTAGAGCCCCCATTACATTTTGCACAAAAGTTGGCGAATTCTTTTTTATCCTTAAGTAACTATCCTATTGCTAATAATGAGGGACAATGATTGGTGTTTGGAATAATTACCTTTTCTATATGTATAAACATGATAAAATCATTTCACTTTGTGCCAAAAAGTAAAAAAACTGCCTATCAAATTTTTAGATAGGCAGTTTTTGCATCTATTAAAATAAAGTACCCTACTATTTTATAAAATACTATTCCCTAAACAAAAAATACAGATTTTTAATTCACTGTGGCTTTCTTATCTCATATATTCCTCTAAAGTTAGTTTTTCCTTATATATTTTTTAGCAATATCTCCTACATAGCGAATATGCCAAGGCTCATACGCATAAACAGTCATATTTCTCTATTCTTTTGGATAACAAATGATATATCCTGCACGATGCGTATTTTCTTTCGGCCACTTCCCTTCCTTCGTCTTAGCACATCATAACTCTAATTCATTATTTGCATCTTTTGCATCCATCGTTAAGCCTATTTGCTGTTCGCTATTTCCCGTTTTTTCACCCCCCCCCTATACGTTCAGGATATCGACTTTTGTTTACTTCACTTTTTTTCGGCACTCTGTATCTATACAGTATATCCATTGACCACGGTAAGATTTATTTCAAAGCCACAAAAAATAGATTACCTGCACATTAAGAAGTATAGCGTACAGGTAATCTAGTTGTTTTTGAGATTAATAAAAACCTAATTTATTTTTTGAATTCTTCCATCAATAATAGACTGAATTGGTTCTTTTGATTTTTTTATATAATCTACTAATGCTTCAAAATCAGTTGGTCCTGTTTCAGCATCTTTACCGTTTTTAAAGGATACAAATCCATCTCCACCTGAAGCTAGAAATGCGTTAGCAACGACGCTGTAAGTTTTAGAAGGAATAATTTCTTCTCCATTTGTTAAGCGTATACTTGTTACTTTTTCTCCATTAGGCTTGTTCGCATCCCAAGTGTATTGGATACCTGAAATTTGAAGCATTCTTGTTATGTCTTTTTGCCATTGTTGATTTAAAATATCACGAATGTCTTGACCTGTTAAATTTACTTTTATTAATTGATTTCCGAATGGTTGAATACCATATATCTCTCCCCATGTAATATCACCAGCATCTAAGTCATTACGAATACCACCAGGATTCATAAGTGCAATTTGGGATTGCATTGTTGTACGCTGGGCATCAGCAACTAAATTTCCAAGAGTAGATTCACCAGCCATATTGAGTTTGCGATCTAGTGGCGCAATAGACTTACCTACAACTTCATTAACAAGAGGTGCGATCTTTGCTTGATATTTCTCCATCTTCTTCTTTATTTTTTTATCAGGCTCTATGCCTTCATGATAAGTTGTAACAATTTCTGCTTTTTTCTCAACAATATCTTGTGTTTTACGATCAATCTTTACATCAACATCAGCAAAAGCCATACCATATGAATTTGCTTGTACGACAAGTTTATTATTAACAGTTCCATTTACATAGGTGTGGCTATGGCCACCAAAAATAACATCGACTTCTGGATCAGTCTCATTTGCTAATCGGACGATATCACCATTTGTTACGCCGTTCCCATCTGTTATACCTCCGTTATGTGCAAGAACAACGATAGATTTAACGCCTAGTTTTTTTAATTGCTTTACGGATTTGTTAATAGCTTCAACTTCATCTGTAATTTCTACATTCTTTAGCATAGTAGGCATAACAAGATTAGGAACATCCGTTGTTACGACTCCGATAAATCCAACAGGAACTCCCTGTACCTTTTTTATAGTGAATGGTGGTAAAAATAAACGACCGGTGGATTTATTATAGAAATTTGCAGCAACATATGGGAATTTTGCTCCTTTAAAATTTCCTGTTTTCTCATGGTATCCACCATAAATAAGGCGGTTCATTTCTTCAACACCTTCATCAAATTCATGATTCCCTATCGTTCCAACATCGAATTTCAAATCATTTAGAAATTCAATTGTAGGTTCGTCTTGTAATAATGCTGAAACAGGAGTACTTGCTCCAACAACATCGCCGGCATGTACCTTTAATGTATTCGGATTTTGTTTTTCACGATCACGTAAATAAGCCCCTAAGTACTCAATTCCCCCTGCATCTTTATTGTTAATTTTTTTTACAGTGTCTAGTTGCCCATGAAAATCGTTAATACCGAGCATTTGTACATCTATGTAGCGGTTTTGTTCTGTACTTGCTTGGATTGAAGGCGCAGCAAATACACTAGTAAAAGTAACTGTACTTAATGCTAAAGCAACTGGAATGATTTTTTTCAACATAAAATTTCTCTCCCCTAATTAAAATCTGACATAATACGATGTTATTTTAATATATTAAGAGAATTATTTCTACAAAAATTCTACTAATTATAAAAATTAATAAGAATTTATTGTTTTCTGACAAATAACTCCTTCCTCAAAAATGTGAAGGTGTAAAACGTCAATTTTAAGTGGAGGATGAATATTTGTAAGCTTAAGCCTACACTTTTTTATTAGGATATAAAGGGCCCCACTCAACTTAAGAAACTTCACTACCCAAAACAAGAAAATGTGCGTTTCTTTGTTTGGAGGATTATTCAAAATATTATCTTGATAGTAATATAGCAATACATCTAAAAGACCTAAAAAAACTCTAATCAATAAATTTTTGCTGTTAAGAAGAATATTCAATTCGAAACTAATGAATATTTATCAACCTAACATATCATTACCACCATTAAAAAAAGAATAGAAATTTCGTTATGAAAGATTTCTATCCTTTGAATTGATTACGGTGGTGCACTACTCCGCATTAAAAAAAGATGCTCCTGGCTTTATCCAAGAGCATCTTTTTCTTAGATTTATTTTAACTTGTTTATAATTTATCAATTAACAATTACATAGTTGTAATTAGTCCTTTAAAAATAATAGGAGTGCTTCATTAAATTCTTTGGCATGCGTTGCATTTAGCCCATGTGGACCACCCTTTATTAATGCTACTTTAGAATTAGGAATTGCTTCATGTGTTAATTTCCCACTATATTCATATGGTACAGTTGCATCTGAATCACCATGAATAATAAGAGTAGGTATATTAAACTTCTCCAAGTCTTTTCTAAAATCTGTCTTACTAAAGGCGGTAATACAATCAAGTGTTCCTTTAGGTGATGCACTGGCTGCAATATCCCAATTATATAAACGGAATGGCTCACTAACTAAATCTGTTCGATTACCAGCCGCGAAAAATCCCTTAGTAAATTCATTAAGAAATGCAAGGCGGTCATTTATCACACCACTTTTGAATGCTTCAATTGTTGCATCATCTAATGCCCCTTCAGGATGATCCTCTGATTTGTATAAATATGGAGGAACTGCCCCAGCAAAAACAGCCTTTTCAATACGATCTGTTCCATACGTACTAATATACCGGGCTACTTCGCCTCCACCCATAGAAAAACCAACAAGTGTGACATTTTGAAGCTCTAAATGTTCTAATAGTTGATGTAAATCAGAAGTAAAGGTATCATATTCATACCCTTCCCACGGCTGAGATGATTTTCCAAATCCTCGACGATCATATGTTATAACTCTGTATCCAGCCTCAACAAGAGCTGGAACTTGGTATTCCCAAGATCGACCACTTAACGGCCAACCATGAATGAGTACAACTGGTTTTCCTGTGCCATGATCCTCATAATATATCTCAATTGGTGCTTGATTTTCGGTTCCTACAGTAATTTTAGCCATGCTTCTACCCCCAAAAATATTCTAATATGTATCCTTGTCTTCAATAATCCGGATGAATCTCATAACCTATTCATGCACGTTTATGTTGTGAACTCTAAGTATGAAACTCTACTGTTCCGATGAATTCATTTTCTGTTTATGAACAAGTCCCCATCTCCTACCTTTTTCATCACGAAGTATTTGCTGAAAATTCCTCCTATTCAATTCTAATAACAAAAATAGGTGACTATCAATATCGTTCTATCTATAGGATGTATAGGTAAAACCAATCTATTTTATAGTGAAAACAACTATAGTTACGACCTATCGAAATTATAGATAATTTAGAATTGATTAACGAATCAGTTTTCAAATACTATAAATTTGTATAGCACTTCATGTTCTGTGAAGGCTGCTATAACCAATATTATTGGTCAGCTTAGTTATAAACGAAGAAACTTATGATAGTATTCGACTATTTAAACTTTCTTCGATTACTTAATTTTTAGGAGGAATACATAATGACTGATCTCTATTCTCGTATTAACAAAGATGATGCTGTCGTGCTTTTAGTAGATCATCAAACTGGTCTTATGTCCGGACTAGTACGTGACTATGGTGTTGATGAATTCAAGAACAATGTTTTAGCTCTTGCTCACACTGCTAAGTTTTTTGATTTACCAGTTATTTTAACAACAAGTTTTGAAAACGGGCCTAACGGACCTTTAATGCAAGAATTGGTTGATCTCTTTCCTCATGCACCAAAAATAGCTCGACCTGGACAAATTAACGCATGGGATAATGATGATTTTGTAAAAGCAATCGAAGAAACTGGAAAAAAGCAACTTATCATCGCGGGCGTAGTTACGGACGTTTGTGTTGCTTTCCCGGCACTTTCCGCTATAAAAGCTGGATATGAAGTATTTGCTGTTACTGATGCTTCAGGAACTTTCAGTAAACAAGTTGCAGATGCTGCCAATACTCGTATGGCACATAGTGGCGTGCAACTTATGAACTGGTTTAGCGTAGCTTGCGAATTACAACGCGATTGGCGCAACGATGTCGAAGGTTTTGGCAATTTGCTTGCTAGTAATCTTCCAGGCTATCAAAATATAATTGGAAGCTATAGGGGAGCTCAGCGAGATCTTAGTAAACAAAATGCATAAATGTATTTCAAAGAAATAGCTTTAAATCACTTTCAAAAAAATGGATAGTATACATTTAGTGCTGATTAAATCAGCACTCTCTTTTAATTTAAAAGGTATAGCAAAAATTTTATTTTTACGATTACAATTTTAAATTAACAGAAAATATATTATTTTCAATAATATCTATTTTAAACAATTAAAAAAGGAGCGTTTTATTATGAGTAATTTAGAATTGTTAAATCCGGAGAACAGTGCATTAATTTTGATTGATTTTCAACCTCAAATGACTTTTGGAGTTGCAAGTATTGATAGACAAACATTGATTAATAACGTTATGCTACTTGCTAAATCAGCAAAAACTTTTAACGTACCTACTATTCTTACTACAGTTGAGACACGCAGCTTTTCTGGTTATTTTTGGCCACAAATTCTTGACATATTCCCAAACCATGAAATTATAGAACGCAGTTCAATGAACTCTTGGGAAGATCCAAAATTTGTTGAAGCAGTTAAAGCAACAGGTAGAAAGAAATTAATATTTGCAGCACTTTGGACTGAAGTTTGCCTTGCATTCCCTGTGCTTGAAGCAATTAAAGCTGGCTATGAAGTGTATGCAGTTGATGATGCTTCAGGTGGTACTAGTCTGACAGCACATAACGCTGCTATGCGTCGTGTAGAACAAGCTGGTGCAATTCCAGTGACAGCAATTCAAGTTTTACTTGAATACCAACGTGACTGGGCACACAAAGACACTTATGATGCTGTAATGGAAATTGTAAAGGAGCACACTGGCGCTTATGGTCAAGGAGTAGAATACGCATATACTATGGTGCACGGCGCGCTTCCAAGCAGGAAAATATGAAACAAGAAGGAGTAGCTGTCGAAGAGACTTATACAGGGAACACGATGGATGCTGCTGATCCAGTAACAACGATTGTTACATGGGAAATTCAACAAGGTAAAGAAAAACAGTTTGAAACATGGAGACATGAAATCGAAGCTGCCGCTACTAAATTCCCAGGGCATTTAGGTGTAAATCTAATAGTCCCAAATAACGAATCGAGAGAGTATACTGTTATTTTTCGCTTTGATACGTATGAGCATCTACGTGCTTGGCAAGAATCAGACATTCGCCGGGATTTGTTAAAAACGGCAGAACAATTTCAAGTTACTAATCCGAGTTACAAAACTGAAAGTAGTTTGGCTTATTGGTTTGTTACTCCGAAAACGCCAGTTCCACCGCCAAAATGGAAAATGTCTATCGTTACCCTTTTGGGTGTATGGCCTCTTAGCATGTTAGTTCCTAAAGTGATAGGACCTATTATAAAACATATAAATCCTATTATGTCGGCCTTTTTTGTTTCAGTATGTATAGTGTCCTTGCTATCATGGGTAGTCATGCCGATTTTCGGTAAATTATTTCATCCATGGTTACAAAATAATAGAAAGTAGACGAGGTGTGAACATGAATTTACCGGATATGATCTTATATAACGGAAAAATTACTACCCTTGACCCTTCTCAGCCTGAGGTATCTGCTATTGCCATAACTGATGGTTTAGTCACTGCAGTAGGTGGAGATGAGCTTCTTAATAGTGCCACGGAAAAAACAAAGAAAATAGACCTTAAAAGAAAGAGAGCTATTCCAGGCCTGAATGACTCTCATATACACGTTATTCGTGGTGGTCTGCATTATAATATGGAATTACGTTGGGAAGGCGTGCCATCACTTTTTATTGCTCTAGAAATGCTCAAAGAACAGGCAAGGCGTACACCTGCTCCTCAGTGGGTAAGGGTAGTTGGAGGTTGGTCTGAATTTCAATTTAAAGAGAGACGGTTGCCAACTTTGGAAGAAATTAATGCCGTTTCTGAAGACACTCCTGTCTTTGTGCTACATCTTTACGATAGAGCACTTGTAAATCGTGCTGGGCTGCATGCACTGGGATATACAAAAGATACACCAGACCCTCCAGGCTGCTTAATTGAGCGGGATAAACGAGGTAATCCAACGGGCCTTTTAATTGCGAATCCTAACGCTTCTATTCTTTATTCAAGTTTGGGTAAAGCACCAGCACTTAATTTTGACGACCAGATTAATTCAACTCGCCATTTTATGCGCGAATTAAATAGATTAGGTATTACAAGTGCTATTGACGCAGGTGGTGGATTCCAAAATTATCCTGATGATTACAAAGTTGTTGAACATTTAGCCGAGAAGGAACAATTAACTTTGCGTATTGCTTATAATCTATTTACGCAAAATCCAAATCATGAATATGAAGACTTTGCTTCATGGGCAAAAATTGTTTCTCCAGGTCAAGGAACTGATAAGTATAAAATGAATGGTGCCGGAGAGATGTTAGTATTCTCAGCAGCCGATTTTGAAAAATTTCAAATGCCACGGCCTGAACTAGCTACGATGATGGAAGCTGACTTAAAGAAAGTAATTTCTCTATTGGTGGAAAACCGTTGGCCCTTCCGTTTACATGCAACTTATGATGAGTCAATCACACGTTTCTTAAATGTATTTGAGGAAGTTAACAGTGAAATTCCTTTTAATGGTCTACGATGGTGGTTTGACCATGCAGAAACAATCTCAGATCGTAGTATGGAACGTGTTAAGGCTTTAAATGGCGGTATTGCCATCCAAGACCGCATGGCTTTTCAAGGTGAATACTTTGTTGATTTATACGGAAAGGAAGCTGCAAAGCGTACTCCTCCGATTTATCGTATGTTAGACCTTGGTATACCTGTTGGCGCCGGTAGTGATGCAACCAGGGTTTCCAGCTATAACCCTTGGGTTGCCCTTTACTGGATGGTTGCCGGAAAAACCATTGGTGGGCTTTCCATATACGATGAAAAAAATAAACTGGATAGAAAAGTAGCCCTGGAATTATATTCAAAAGGAAGTGCGTGGTTCTCTGATGATGAAGGTAAAAAGGGAACCCTGGCAGTAGGTCAGTTTGCTGATATTGCTGTATTGTCTGCTGACTACTTTACTGTGCCAGAAGAAGAAATCAAAAACCTTGAATCATTACTCACCATTATGGGTGGACAGGTTGTTTATGGAAATGATGAATTTAAAAATTTATCACCTGAATTACCGCCAGCATCACCTGATTGGTCACCGACGGGCGTTTATGGTTATGGTGGTGCTAACCTAGCCAACACTATACTTTCCCACGATTCCCATGATAACAAGTTACATAGTTGCAGTAACCCTCTCCATCAACACACTCATACCGTAATAGGAAAAGATGGAACTACATGGGGTATCGGTTGTACTTGCTTTGCTTTCTAAGTCAAAACCACCGGTATAATGCCGGGGGTTTTCTTTCTGCAATAAGGGTATGTAGATTCGAAATAGCATTGTATATCCCTACATGGAATCTGTTACTATGCGATAAGACCGAAGAATTGATTGATTGATTGATTGATTAACTTAACTTGTTTTTGATAGCCTTCTCTCCTTGCAAAGTCTGTCCTTTTTTCCTTAATTAAAAGTCAATGGTATCCCCCTCTTGATCGACTACACCACACATATAAATCCACTGCCCTTTGACTTTAATATAGATCTTAATTTTTCAATTGTTACACTAGAATCATTATTATTTCTATTACACTGATACTTTTTGCGAATCATTTAACTTCTGCATAAAGATACGTGCTGCAAAACTTAAAAATTTATCATCAAAGTGAATAAGATTAATATCTTGGCTTGGTGTTGGATCAGTAATACGAACTATGCTCAAAGTATCATTATTAACAAAGTTAACCAGTGAAAGAGGTATTATGGCAACCCCATGTCCATTGTATACAAGGCTCAATAGAGAAATAGAAGATTTTGTTTCTATATTTGCTTCAGATAAAGATAACCCTAAACTCTCACAATATATCTTAATAGATTCACGACAACTACATGAAACCATTATTCTACTCAGCCCTACTAATTCTCGAAAAGAAACAAATGATTTTTCATTCAAAGGATGATTTTTTGGAATGACAAGGACAAGCTCTTCACTATACAAAAGGGTGTTTGTTAATGTGTCTGGAATTTGAGCACTACGTGTAATCCCGAAATCAATATTTTTGTCAACGATTTGATTTACAGCAACTTCGGATTCTATAATCTTTACTACGATGTTGGGATAATGTTGTTGAAACTTCATAATATTAGGTGTTAAATAAGTGAGATCCTCTAATAAACCTCCTATAGTAATCACACCTCTTTTTACACCCTTTAATTCAAAAATTTCATTATAAACGTCATCAAATTGTTGCATGATAAATTTTCCTTTATCAAATAGCAGCTTACCCGCTTCTGTCATTTTGATACCTCTTCCAACTCGATGAAACAAAGGTGTATCAAGTTCACCTTCTAACACACGGATTTGTTGACTTAAAGTCGGCTGTGAAATACCTAGAACTTCCGCAGCTTTAGTAAAACTATTATTATTACAAACTTGAATAAAATACTCTAAATGACGTAATTCCATTCTTGATACCCACTCTCCGCTTTATGAAAGATTTATAATTTAAAGGACGATATGTATACGTTAACATAACAACCATCTTTTCTACTATACCACTGGAAATTACATGTTTTATTCATTTTGTATTATAATAAATTTACTACCATTTATTAATTTTTCCTCCTATTCATTTAACTTATATTTAATTAGGACATTACTAATTCGAGATATATTTCTAAAAATTTATAATTCTAGTGCATAATACCCTAATTTTTTCAACTTTTCGATTATCATTTTTTTCTCAATATAGTCTAAACCACCAAATATATGCCGAATCGCCTCTTTATGCTGAGGAAAAATACTATCCATTAACTGAATACCATCTGAAGTAATTGACGCATACGTGACACGGCGGTCTTTTGGACATGGTTTTCGTATTAAGAACCTCTTCTTTTCCAACTTATCCACTACATACGTGATACTACTACTTGCAAGTAATATTTTCCCTCCAATTTTTTGTATAGGCTGATCGCCTTTACTATATAGTAGCTCAAGCACTGCAAATTCAGTTGGATTAAGTCCATAACTTTTTATATCCTCTTCAATACGCTTAGTAATTGCCTGTGCTGCCCTTGATAATGTAACAAATAACTTTAAAGATAAGCTCTCATCATTAATCACACTCATAATTACCAATCCTTTACAAGTTATCTCGAATTCGAGATTTATTATATTATCGTCGAAATATTATGTCAATAATTCATTTTAGTTTTATTAAGCCCCTTATCATTTATTTCTCAACATAAGACATATGGAATTAGAAGAAAAAAATTGTTAATATATAAGTATCTCAATTACGTTATTTCTTTTAAAGAGAGCTTGTATTCTAACGCAAGTTCTCCTTTTTTATATTCTAAATTGAATCCGGACAAAGTTCACATATTGAGTCTGCCCATGTATATGCTATAGTTTTTAAACAAAGATTAGAGCCCTCCTACAAGAAGGAGAGCTCTAATCTTTCATATAAATATTCACAATTTTTATCATTGCGGGGACATCAAAACTTTAACTTGATAGGGATATGGCACTACCCCAATTAATAAACATTATTAACTATATATCTATCATATTTTTTATAAACAGGATTAATTAGATTTAAAAAAAGATTTCTTTTTCTTTACTCGTAATAAATCACCTGTCCATCCTTTGAATCGCATATACATATACATCCCCCCTGTTGTGAAAATAATAAATAAGAGAGCGATTAAATAGCTATATTTCCATTCTAGTTCAGGCATGTATTTAAAATTCATCCCCCACAATGCTCCTAATGCTGTCAAAGGCGTACTCACAGCAGTTAATACAGTAAGAGCTTTCATAATTTCATTCCCACGATGAGAAGAAACAACTTCTTGTAAATGAATCATCGTGTCTAATTCTTCTTGGTACTCTTTAACAAGTTGTAATCCACGCTCTAATTTTACGTGTGTTTGTTTATAACAAAGGGTGTTTGTTAGGTTTTCTAACCAAGCTTCCTCCAAGCCTTGTAACACTTCCTGTATCAAGCGAAACACATGTGTGTTCATAAATAATTCATGACGAATATGATAAATTCTTTCTAAAACTGCTATGTTATTATGATGATAAAAATCCCATAATACATTTCTGAAATTGTTTTCAAAATAGTCAACCTTTCGTAAATAGTGAGATATAAATATTGATAAGATAGCACATACTCCTTCAGCGGAACTATTACAATTTTTTATACCCAGAGGGAAATTATGTATTAATTCTTGAAAATCCTCTTCCTCTTTTTCCTGGACTGTTATCAGTATTCCATGAGCTACGAAATAATGAAGAAATTTTTGAATTTTGGCATCGTTTTTATCTTGATCATATAAAAACGAACCATATACACAAGTTTGACTTGGTGATAACGTATAAACATATAATCCGTTTTCACAAGGAGAACTTATTTTCTTTACAAATTGAGAGAAATAAGATGTTACATCAAGAGGGATTATAGAAGAAAGTTTTTCAAGCTCACTAGTTTTCACATGATACCAATTCCATTTCGGCATTTTTATGCATTCCATATTATTCTTCCTTTCTGAATAGTTTTATGTTTGATCGAATAATATCCGTAATATGAAATTTGTATGTAGGTATTCATGTCTTGGAGGAAAAATTTTTAGATCATCTAAATTACAAAATAAATGGCATAGGAGGTCTTCTTCTGTTACAAGGAAGACCCCCTATATATTAGTTATTTTTATTCTCAATTTTAAACATTTCCTCTATACAAGCACTTTTTATCTTTTCTTATAAAGAATTTATTATATGTGGAAAAGAAGCTACATAATTTGGCACGTCTATTCAACGAACTCTATTTCAGTCGTTATTATAATTTGGATTCATATGCAGATTGATTGGTGATGTCGTCAAATACTTGACTCCCAATAATGTAGTATCCATGAAGTGCAGCCTCTTTCGAAGCGTCTACCATACGGAAAGAAGAAATTTCACCTTGCATTTTTTCAATTCGTTTTTTGTGGAGATCTACTATTCCTCCTGTCCAAATAATAGTATCATACTGTTCTAACTTAAATTGTTCTTGTAATACACGCATGACGCCTTGGACGTGTGCATCCAACTCTTTTTGAATTAAAATATCCACCTGACTTGTCTCATAATTTTCGTCTCGATCTCCATATCCTTTTTCTAATATTTTTGGCATGTCGTTAATATGCAATTGATTACTTTCACCCGCATGATTCTGCAGGATATTCTTAATATTTTTCAAAGGCTTGCTACATCCTAGTTCCGTCTCATAATGATTTAAAATGAGATTCTGTTTCATATCTGCCATTTCTAATGTACGAAATCCACCATCAATAATTAAGATGCGATCTTGTTCCTGAATAATTCCCTCTTTTAAGAAATAGGCATGTAAAGCGACTGGTTGCTGAAGAATCAAAGCATTTTCCACCGTAATATTAATAAATTTCCCATCAATTTGCACGGAAGTTTCTTTTTTTAGTGCATGTTGTAATTGCTCGTGCTGACTACCAAAACAAGTGACTGGAAGCCCGGTAACAACTAAAGGTAACACGACATTTTCTTTATAATCCTTTGCAATGCAACCAAATATTTGTTGTTTAAAACGCTCGCTTTCATAATAATTTTCTATTTCTTCATCAAATGGAGGAAGCAATGAAGCGTCAGATTGATGTGCTTCATTTCCCATGTAGTATGCAAAGTCTAAGTCTATAAAACTTACCTTTGTTAAATCTTCACTGTCAGTATGATTAGGTACAGGGGCTAGTGTGGAGGCTTCACTCTTAATCGTCATCTCAGAATCTATATCCTGTCGATATGCCCGCTTGGTAAAGCCAATTCCTACATCAATTGCATACAGAGATTTCATACTTTTTTCCTCACTTTCTCTTTTAAGAATTAAATCTAGGCACTCTCTTCTTTCCCTTCTTTCACATATTTCTTTTCATTTTTCGTTTTTTCTCCGTCTAGGTTCTTACTATTTTCATTTATTTCGTAATCCTTTTCATCTTTTTTCTTTTTGTTATTTTCGTTTTCTGTTAAGTCTTTAATGGTAGAAATGACAACTGGTGTGGCTGTAAGCAATTGTGGTAATGTTTGTTTTGCAACATTAGCTGCAGTGGCAGAGAATTGTTTACTTGTCTCAGTTACCTTCTCCAATGTTTCCTTTATGTTTCCTTCTTGTAGTTTTTCTTTTACGCTTTTTCCTTTTGTTTGTATAGCTTTCCGATTTTCTTTTTTTAATAGGGAGACCATGACTCCGGTCGTAATCCCAATCACAGCATATTTAAATATTGTATGTTTCATTTTTCTCACCCTTCTCTACTTTTATTTTCTTCAACGCTACAACTTAAAATAATTACCTTACCTATTGCAATCTATTAGAGAGAATGATAGTTTTGCAGCTGCCTATCACTCGCCGTTGGTGTTTCAGCTGTTACTAGAAGTAAAATTCTCCCTTGATCTAATTTTTCTTCATATAAATCAGCTTCTTCCTTCGATACCCCCATTTCCTCCATTTGATTTCGGAGTTCGTCCCCTTTTTTGGAGAAAAAGTTGATAATACTTGTACCCAATCCTTGTTCTTTTACTCCAATCGTATTTGTGTTTGTATCATCCGCAATCTTTTTTGTTAGATGTTTTTCATGTGTTAAGACGTAAATTTCATCTTGGTGAATCCCTTGCAATTCTAGCTCTTTTACTTTCATAACTACTTCCTGTTCATTATTATATTCATGAACCACCGGTTTTCTTTCATTCTTATGCATCGTATTTTTCCTCCCTTAGATTTTTTATTTTCTTATTTAGTTGTTATGTAATATGTAATACACCTATTTTAAAGATGTTAAACCTAAATTTTCAAAAAACTTCACACAATAGGTTATTAATGTTTTTGAATATCAAAGAAATGTCACGAGCACTTTGCTTTGATAATAGTGTTACAAATAATGCTTTGTTTGGAAGGCAAGCCCCTTATTTTATAGAAAAAGTTAAAAAGGAGTACAAGATACGTTTTTCGTTAATTAAATCAAAAGAAAAATAAAAAACACTCCTTTTCAAAGAGTGCTTTTAAAAAATATATAGCCTAATAAAAATG
The DNA here is from genome assembly GCF_900108285.1 of Bacillus sp. ok061. Lineage (NCBI taxonomy): Bacteria > Bacillati > Bacillota > Bacilli > Caryophanales > Bacillaceae > Bacillus > Bacillus sp. ok061. The sequence continues at coordinate 26,189 of NZ_FNUW01000033.1, forward strand.
TTTCTATTTTGATTACAGAAAGAAAGTCTTTCTTAAAACATATGGTTGCTAATTTAATTGCAATCTTCCTTGCACCCAAGCAGCAATATCATTTATAACATACTCAGGGATATTAGCAGGATTATAATATTCATCCGGTTTACTTATTTCTCCATAACCTTCTGTAAAGAAATGATTTAACTTTGGATATAGTTGATAATCAACGTTATCTCGTTCTTTTAATTGTTCTTTCCAAAGAGGAATTTCGATTTTTGATTGAACTTGATAGTCTCTTTCTCCTTGAATAATAAAAAGCGATGTCTTTTGTTCTTTTGACATTTCTGCTGCTTTAATTTTTCGGATAGAATTCTTACTTCACAGAATTTTTTTGCTGTTTTCACTATATACTTACTATACAAATGAAAATATACAACGATACTAAATATACAAACTTTGCATAAAAAATGATTTTATAGCCTCTTTTTAATATCCATGCCCACTTTGCCAACCACCATGTCCACCTTGCCAGCCACCGTGTCCGCCTTGCCAGCCACCGTGTCCACCTTGCCA
>NZ_FNUW01000033.1:26842-58551 GCF_900108285.1 Bacillus sp. ok061
CCTTGCCAACCACCGTGTCCACCTTGCCAACCACCGTGTCCACCCGGCCAACCACCACCGTGCCCGCCTTGCCACCAGCCTACATAGCCTTGTCTCTGTGAGTTCATTCCTTCGCATCCCTTCTTATTAAAAATTCAAATACTGTAACTGGGTATTCTCTAAATATAATTATGTATCCCAAAAATAAATGTATCCGCAAACATCCCGATTATTGGTAAAGTAATTATCTAATGAAAAAAAACATTTATTATTGCAAATCTAAGCTCTATTATTTTTTACTTTTCACTCCAGGATATCGAATCTTTTTTAATTCTTATGGATCTAAACTGATCCAATAGTGATTCTGGTGCAATTGCTCTGAAGTTTTTACACTAGAACCTTCTTATTTACGCATTGAAAAATGTTACCTATAACGGAAAAGCCCAATTTCTCTATTTAAACAAACTGCAAGTAACCACTTATCCTTAGAATGAGTGGTTACTCGGTATTTCTATATAAAGAGCCATAAAAATAATGTCAGCATAAGAACCATCTTTGAACCTAATTTGGTTTATTTTCCTACCTTCTTCTTTAAACCCTAATCTTTTGTATAAATTTATAGCTCGTTCGTTGTTTGAAAATACATCCAGGCATATCTTTTCTAATCATTCTTGTTCTTTTGCCCATTCTATAAAATGAGAAAGTAATTTTGATCCAATCCCCATTCCAAATGAACCGGTATGGTGTAAACTCATATGGGGGGTCTAGAAAAAAATAGAAAACCGATGATTTGAACATTAAATTCTACTACTAATGTCAACCCTCCATTTTCTTGTCCGGTTTGTATCTTTTTTTGATACTCTTCTGCCTTTTCTTGCGGCTCTTCAGGTGATCGAAGAAAAAAGGTTGTAGTTTAATCTGTACCCTATAAAATGGACAGTTTAATAATAGGCTCTTTCTTTAATCCATGGACATGTGACGAGACCCTATGCCCATCAACTTAAGAATTCAGAATTACCCCAAGATGAAAAAATGAGCGTTCTTGTTACAAGTTAACACAAAATTTCATTCTGGGGGTACTATAAAACCTTAGATTGATAGCGATGTGGCGACACTCTTATTCAAGGCATTTCTCCTTCTAAAACAGACAGTACTTACAATCTTAGTACGAATCACAGTTGAATTCATGTTACTTAATCGTTCCCATCCCACCAATTTTAATCTTAACCTTGACGTTTACATCGCCTTTTGCTAATGCGTTATTCCAATTATTTTGGACTTTTTTCCATTCTGAATATGTGTACGTTCTCGCATACCCTCCAAGCCCAATAGGATCGATTTTGGCGGTTTGTATTTTTTGTATTAATTGCTTGAAATCAGCTTCCAGCTTAGTTTCAATCGCCTTTTGTAATTTTGCTGCGTCTTTTCTTGTATTAAAGGAAAAAAGTCGTTCTGTAATACCGATTCTCATCTTTACATACACATTAAATATAAAATGATTATCATATTTTGTCTTTGTCTTTACTTTAATACCATAGGCAGTAAAACTTATCAATTCTTTATCTTGACTATTCGAATTTATCTTAATTGGAACTGTAAATGATAACTCCCCTGCAGTTCCTTGTTGCAAAATACGTAAGAGTTTGTTTTCATCAGGTTCTAACGTTAATTTGTACTTTCCTTTTTCATCCAATAAGGCTGTACCTGTCACCCATATTTTATGCTTTTTTTTCACTTCAGTAATATTTGCTGTTAGCCCTTTGTCTGCTTTTTGTTCATATAATTCTTGAAGTGTTGTTTTCACTGTAATATTTCTTAAAAAAGCGGTATCAACTAGTTTTGTCAAATATATAGGAAGCCTTGGTTTATCTTTTGGGCTATAAAAGATGACGTCCGAAACAGGTCCATCCACAGCGACAACCCTTGCAGTAACTGTATTTTTCGGATCCCGGTAAAATGGATCGAGGTAATTTTCCCAGTTTTTTTGTTTCAGTAGCCTTTTTCCAACTAAAATGACCTGTGTTTTACTTCCGGCGGTAAGTGCCATAACCGTAGCATCAAATTGGTCTCTAGATTTTCGAACCGTAGCAGATTTCACACCAGTAGTTTCTTCTTTTATTTTTGCTTCTTTATTGAAAACAGGGCTTGATATATACACTAATAAATTATCATTAGGATCTAAATCGATACCAAGAATAAGAGTAAGAGAAACATCTTCAACATTTCTTTGATCGAAGCATCCAGTCATCAAGAACACCAATAACAAAATACAACATAGTACTTTTCTTTTCAATGTATTCTCCTCCGGCGAAACTTCTCATATAGACAGCAATACAGCCATAAGATAATAGGTAATATATATGTTAATCCTAATCCAGTATTCGATAATACCTGTTGCCAAATTTCGGCTTCATTCCAACTAGGATGAGTCCAAAATGTGAATCCGATAATAAGCAATAAGAGAACAACTACATGAGAGCTGTGATCTTGTTTTCTAAGTAATTGGCTAGAACAAAATACCGAACAGTATAGGGCAGGGATCCATGATGTGGAAACAATGGTTAAGTAAACAGCCAATAAAATCATGTCAAAACGTTCTAAAAAACGAAATTCAATTACTTTCAGTAAATTTATTACCGGTTGATTATATTGCGTAATGCTATCAGGGCTAAAATAGGCAAAGCAAACAATAGTAGCAAATAAATAAAATAACATTGTTAAGGTGTTTGCTATAACCATTCCATGGACTGCATACTGTTTTTTTTGTAAAAATGGATATAAAAAGAAAGCAATATCAAACCCTAAATAAGCATAAACAGTGCTTGGTACAGCGGTTAATATCGGTTTCCACCCTTCTTTTAAAAGCGGAAAAAAGGGCATCCAACTTCCATTCCCTATAAGAGGGATTAAAAAAAATATCGGAATCCACAGCGCCATATAAAAAAAAAGTTCAGCGTATCGTCCTAAAATACTAGGACCGCTACGTGCAACAAAATAGGTAGGAATCGAAAACAAAAAGATAACGATATAGTCAGGTGTTTTCGGGAGAAGCCATCCCTTAAGGTAAAGCATAGCGTTTATAAGAACGATACAAGAATAAAAAGCGAAGTACATCATGTAAATAACAACGAATGCTTTCCCTACTATTTTTCCAAACAATCGTATAAGAATATCATAAATCGTATCCTCAGGATATCTTGCAGCTGTTTTCACTATAAACACACCTGATATTGTGGAGAAAATCCAACCAATCAATATAGCTATCCATCCATCTGTTCCAGCCTTTTCTGCAAGCACACGTGGAAGCGATAAAACGCCAGTGCCCACCTGCACTCCATTAATTAAAATAATATACTGCATAAGAGTGATTTCATTATAGGCATACTTTTTCATAATTTCACCTTTTATTACGATTCTTTCCTTGTCGAATAGTTTGATTGGTTCCATTCCCCTTAGGACGCCTTCTTATCGTCCATAAAGGAAAGCGTACAAAAACATCTTTCATATCTGCAAAACGAAAGGGTGCTAATGGTGTTCCGTAAAATGTACCTAGCGATTTAAGACTACTTAGATGCCCAATTAAAGTCATCCACCCGATAACAAGTCCTACAATTCCAAATAAGGCAGCTGCTAGCATCATTGGAAAACGTAAAAGTCTTACTGCCGCTCCCATATCATAGTTAGGAATAACAAAAGAAGAGATAGCGGTAACAGCGACAACAATAATCATAATATTGCTTACAATTCCCGCCTGAACAGCCGCCTGACCAATGACAATACCACCTACAATTCCAACTGTCTGACCAATCGGAGTAGGTATCCGTAAAGCCCCTTCTCTCATCGTTTCCAATGTTATTTCCATAAGTAACGCTTCCATAACTGGAGAAAAGGGTACGCGCGTTCTTGATTCAGCAATAGATAAATATAGCTCTACAGGAATAACTTCAAAATTAAAGGAAATAAACGCAACATAACTCGCCGGCAGAAATAAAGCAACCATAAAGGCGACAAAACGAAGCAACCGAATAGATGAAGCAACTAACCACCTTGTACCGTAATCATCCACTCCTTGAAAAAAGGAAATAAAATTTGTTGGAGTAATTAATACATTAGGTGAATGATCCATTACAGTTACAAATCTGCCCTGTAAAATGTGAGATACAGCCAAATCAGGTCTTTCAGTTAATATAAATTGCGGAAACGGCGAGTAAGGGTGATCTTCAATGAATTCTATAAGTTCGCCATTACTAGTCACTGCGTCGATTGTAATATTTTGAATTCGTGTTTCTAATTCCTTCAGCACATCTTCAGAAGCTACATCTTTCAAATATAAAATAGAAATTTTGGTTTTGCTTCGTACACCAATTACTGTTTCTTTTATCGCTAATTCACGATGAGGAATATATCTTCGAATCATTGCGATATTTTGACTTCCAGTTTCTATGAATGCTTGATGTGTACCTTTTAGAGCTATTTCGTTATGTGCATCTTCAACACTTCTTTGTGGCCATCCTTTTGTATCCAATTGATGTGCTGTTGTTCGACTGTGAATTAATAAAACACTATCTCCTCCAAAAATAGCATTTTCAATCTGACTTAATGTATTAATAATCTTAATTTGTCCTAACGGAATTGGAAGTTCTCTATTAGTATCAAAATCAATATTCATCAAAGGACTGAGAACATGATTTTGAATCAATTCTTTATCTGTTAATCCAGATAAGTATACTAAGGCTGCTTCTAATCCACCTACTGTTATTTGAAACTGCCGAATTACTAAATCAGGCGCTTGACGAAATATATTCTGAATATGAGCTATGTTTTTGGATAAATCAGCGTCTAAGAGGGAGTCTTCAATATTTTTTTCCTGAAAATGAGTATTGTCTCGTATTGAACATGACTTAGGGTTGTCTCTATATTTTAAACGTGTCAAAAATTTAGCCATGATTCCCTCACTTTCTATGTACCTTTTATAGTATGTTTAGTATGCATATATTAAGGAAAAATATCCTAATAGTTCCTACAATTACACTTTTAAGACATTAGATACATTTCTTGCTGTCTTTTTTACTCATGTATTCCTTTTTGTTGTTGATGTAACTTTTCAATTGTAACTGACACACATCTGAAACTCTAAACCCTCTCTCTTCCCTAACGACTACTAATCGTAAAATTTCAGAATCTAAATTGTGTAAATTCCCCAATACTCGCTACCCTATAAAGATACATGTTTAACATGTTGATGATAGTTTTTCTTTTCTCTTCTATATGTTCTAGTAACATAATGTTTGGTTAAAATAACCTTTAAACTCTTTTTAAGAAAAACTTAAGAAAATCTCCCTTTATTCATAAGAATTTTTTTCTATACTGAAGCATATAAATGAACAAGAAGAGAAACGATCATGAAGAAATTTATAATTTGCATAATAGGAATCGGTCTTCCTATATACTTACTACCTTTCATATTACGCGGGAATTTAGACAAATTTAATCCGATTGCTGAAGAGAAAAATGTATATGCCGTTGCGACAGGATATGGTGTTCCGGATTACCATCATAAAGGAAGAGCTATGTACTCACTAAAAGGTGTTGATGAATTAAGGAATGAGAAAAAATATACAGTAGGAACGAACACTCCTAATGACTTTATAAGAAAAACTTACTTAAAAATTCATGTAAAAGGTAAGTATGTGTACTCTTACGATGTTATCTCTGAAAAGGACATTCGGTAGAAAATAAGAGGACAATTGAAAATAGTAGATAATTAAAAGAGCCTACTCGTATGAGTTGGCTCTTTATTTCCTCTCTCGTCTATCATTGTACTATCTTAAGAGAGAGGCATTCTTTTGATAAATTTATGAAATTCGCTATCATTATTTTAATAACCATTGCTCAATTACTTTCACTGTTTCATCTCGTTGTGCTTTTGGCGTAATTAAACTCGCATTATCACCTTTTTGCTCACCATACATGCCAAAATGAGCATGATTGCCCCCTTTTATCATGTGCATAGTTGTATTTTTGGACATGAACTTTTTATTGTTCTCTATTTTTTCTACAGTTGCTAAAGCATCTACTTCTCCATAAATAGATAACATTGGAATCGATTTTGTAGAGAAATCTTCTGCAGGATAAGAGCCTAAGAAAATGATCCCGTCTACCTTGTCTTCATTCTGAAAGGCATACTTAGAAATCATAGCTCCGCCCATTGAATGTCCAGCAACGTACCATTTTTGAACCCCAGGATACTCTTCAATTACACTATCTACCGCATTGATTCCAAGTATCGCTAAGTTTAATGGTAACTTAGGCATTACTACAAAATGCCCATCTTTTGCAAGAGCTTCCCCTAAGTAACTATAAGCCTCAGCTTCTACTTTAGCACCTTGATAAAAAATAACCCCTACTTTAGCATCTTTCGCTCCAAAAACTATATTATCTTCATCTTTTTTATCATCCACTAACGACAAAGCCTCTTTCGTTGGTTTGTAAGTAAACTGGGACCAAGTAAAAAAAGTAATACTCCCTATAAGTAAAATACCGAGTAAAGAGTACAGAACAATTTTTATCCATTTCTTCATATGTATGACCTCCCTAAGATGTATATATTCTATATTTTAGATTACCATTAATAAACATAAAAACTCGAGCATTTTTATTATGCTCAAGTTTTCATTTACGTCTTTAATTTATACTATAAATTGTCCAAGATAAATATGTAGCAAATGCAGACCATAAAAAATACGGAATTAGCAACCATGTCGATACTTTAGATAAATTGGAAGAAAACGCTATGAGAAGTAACGTAGTAATAGCGACTAGTAAACAGTCTACTGTTGCTAAAAACAAATTTTTTTGACTGAATTGAAAGTAGCTGAACGCTTGATTGCACATATAATTTAAAAGGAATACAAACCAAAATGTTTTTGGCTTTAATCCATATTTGTTGTAAATAATTGCAACTGATAATGCAATAAGTCCATATAATACAGCCCAAATCATTCCGATTGTCATACCAGTAGGTGTCCAAGACGGCTTTTCTAGTGCATCGTACCAAATACGATCAATAGGAAATAAAATACTAGAAACATAAAACAAACCATATGTTAGTAAAAATACTATGATACTAGATTTTTTCATAAACATTCTCCTTTTTCAGTAGAAGGTTTTAGAAACTTTATATGATTAGTATGTCCTTGTAATGGATAAATTTCTAATATTTAAATTTCAAATACATATCGTTTAATCTATTTTATACGAACTCTTTCATACTTTTATATGCACACAGTGCTCTCTCGCGTGCTGCCTTATGATCAACGACTGGCAAAGGATATGCATTACCAAGCTTAATATTGGCCTTTTGTAAAATATGCTCAGGTGCTTCCCAAGGTTTATGTATATACTTATTCGGTATATCTCTTAATTCTGGTACCCATTTTCTTATATACTCTCCATTTTTATCAAACTTTTCTCCTTGTGTGATAGGATTAAAAATACGAAAGTACGGTGATGCATCTGCTCCACTTCCAGCAACCCATTGCCATCCCATTGTATTATTTGCAATATCCGCATCTAGTAGTGTATCCATAAACCATTTTGCTCCTTCCTGCCACGGAATTAATAAATGTTTTACAAGAAAAGAGGCTACAGCCATTCTTGTCCGATTATGCATAAAACCTGTTTGCCAAAGCTCCCGCATTCCCGCATCAATAAACGGATAACCAGTTTCACCTTTTTGCCATACTCTTAATAACTCCTCTTCCTTATTCCACGGAAAATGTTCAAAGTTCTTATTAAGAGGTTTATATACTGCAAACGGATAGTGATATAGCAAATAATAAGAAAACTCTCGCCAAATTAATTGGCGTATAAAGCTATTCACTTGTTTTTCAAAAAGACTACATTGTCTTTCGGTACTTTTATTTATTAAGTAATGATACATTAACTTCACTGATATTTGGCCAAATGAAAGATATGGCGCCAACATCGAATGAGCATTTTGATTTGGAAAATCCCTTCCTTCACTATAAGAGGCTAATTTGCTAGAGAAAAATTTCTTGAATGTTTTGTATGCCCCTTCCTCTGTAGGCTCCCACATTGATTCAATATGAGATGTCCACGGTATCGTTGGTAGCAAGTGTAATTCTGAAACAGATAAGCTTGCTGGCAAAGAGCTTCCCCATTTTATACTCTGCACTTTACTAACAGGCTTAGGTATTACCTGCTTTTGAAATGCATTATAAAAAGGCGTAAACACCTTATATTCAGTGTTATCCTTCTTTTTTATAATCCACGATTCTAATAATAAATGCGAATTAAATTCCTTACAAATAATACCTTTATCTTCTAACATCATTTTCATTTTTTGATTAGATTTTAACCTGTCCGGATCATAGCAAATATTCCAATATACAGCCGTTATATCTAATTTTTCTATGAGAGAAAGTATTGCTTCCTCCGTACGTCCTTTACGAATTATTAAAGTGGAGCCCAATGCCTCAAGTTGCTTCTTTACATCTATTACAGCATGGTGCAACCACCACTTTGATGCCTCCCCCATTGAAAAAGCTTCATCTTGTACATATACTGGAAGAACCTCACCAGACTGAACAGCCTCAAATAGCGCTGGGTTATCATATAAACGAAAATCTTTTTGAAACATAACGATAATTTTATTTTGCATGGCTACCTCTTCTGATTCTTAAAACATAATAAAATTTATTATACAACAGCAATTTATACATAAGAATTTATTTGTCTTTAATAAATTAGTTAACTTTTTCAACTATTTTATTAGTAGGAATTTTAACAACCGTTTCTTTTTCCCCTATTCTATCAATCTTGAAACCATGAACTTTAACATCAGACGGTACTAGTGGATGATGACAAATCATATCTATACTCTTCTCAATATTTTCACTAACATTTTCTTTTCCACTTAGCCATTCATCGAGGCTACCACTTGAAAATTCAGGCATGCAATTTTCAAAGAGATAGTCTAGTTCCCTGTTATTTTTTATGAAATCACGTTGAATTTGTAGATTAACTGGAGAAGTTTCTTTATCCTCTATTCCTACAACAAAAATTTCTTCAACATTTTCTTGATAAATAGCAATAATAATAGATCTCATTATATCTCCATAAGGATGTACAATTACAGAATCGTAGCTGTGTATAGTCAACATGTTTTCTTGTTGACTGTTAGTTACTTGTTGGATAATAGGCTCTATTCCGTGTTCAATGTCTGTTAACAATAAAACTTTTTTATTCTTTGAATTCATATGAAGCACTCCTTCTTCATTATTGTATTTATGAAACTTTTAAGCTAGTAACAATAGTTGATTATTCATTACATAGTTGTTACCAGTTTTTCCAACGTCCCTCTGGATCAACACTTGTAAGTCTAACCCATCCATTTTTAACTTTTTCTCGAAATGTGAAATCATTATTTAGCAAACGCTCTATATATTCAATAGGCGCTTGAATTACAATTAGTAAACGAAGTGGTGAATGATACGTCTCACTATCTGACTGCATAACCGATTGCCAAGGTAAGCCTGGCAACAGGTCACTTGCATTTCCTTGCATAACACCGAGACCTGCCGTTACAGTTTGGGTTGTTTTGTTTCCACTACCATAATAATGAGGCGCTACAGTTGAAGCGTAATATTGTAAATTTATCCACTGAGCTACTGTTCCTGGTCCTGCAATAATGTTAGCTAATATATCGCCACTTTCATCCTGTTTCCAATCATAATTATGGAGGAACGCCCTACCTTCTAAGTCACAATCCTGAGTTAATTCTCGTTGCCCGATAATAAAAGATGCATTACGAGCTAATCCCCATTCTGGACGTATTTCACTCCAATCTTCTGCAAATCGATGTGCCTCTTTACTCGCATTTTTTATTTTCGTTTTAAAATTTGGTAATTGCGTTAAACGCTCTCTATTTGCATGTTGGCTCACATTTGGCATAATCGACTCGATACAATCAAATGCTTCTTGCGCAGCTTCCGAAAGTTCTGGGACGTAAATCCATTCCAATTCGTCCACTGTTGTTTTATGTTCAGCTGCTGCAAAAATGGTATCCTCAGGAATTTTAATACCTTCAGCAAACAACGCTTCTCTCACTTCTGGAAGATTACATAAAGTAGCAAAAACTCTTGCATTGAATCCTCCTGCTGCTCCGCCACAAGCACCACATTCAAGTGCTGCAGCATAAGGATTATTCGTACTTTGACTACTATGTCCACACATTACAACTAAAGGAGCAAATTTTTCTGTCAGTCCCACCATTTTTAAAGCTTGACGCACATAATTCACTTTTTCTTCTTTCGTAAAACCGATAGGTATCCCGCCTTTTGTGTCATAAACATGATTAAGCGAGAATGTTGTATCAGGTTTTTGTAACATAGTTTTACGAAGGTTACGAATTAAACCACCAACTCCTCTTGGGACAAAGCTTCTTGTCACCATTTGTAGACCAAATAAAGGACCACTTAACTCAGGTAGCGCCATACTCGTCAGTACGTTCTGTTTCATCGTTTTAAATGTATAACGCACCGAACTGCCTACCCTCTTACGTTGCTCATAAGATTTAAATTCATTTTCATCTGTGAGCTCTTTTATTTGATGCTTCGGTTTCAGTATAACTGGCAAAGAAGGATGGCTGTCATTACTACCTAGTTCACTAGTTGCAATTGGTAACCCAAAGAAACCAGCTATTCCAAACGTTTCAAACGGACCTAGTTTTTCTAAGTGGCGACGAAACGGTTCTGAACGTACATCAATACAAAATGCTAATTGAGCTAATACATGCTTTTTATCATTAGTTACACGCTGTTTAGAACCAATCTTCTCCCTTAATTGCTCTGCATGCGTCTGTTCCCAGGCTTCCAACCAAAGTTTCCTGCAAATATTTTCATCAAAACGATAAGCAAATGCTAATAATTCGCTTTGTTCAGCTGCAGGCATTTGTAACCATTCCTCTATTGAAATATCTCCCCAATAGATCCAAGAAGCTATAAGCGGGACGATCGCAACTTTTTTCTCAACCTTTTGATTTTTTAAAGGTAAATAAGTTTTTGCAATAGCCAGCTCCATAGAAATTCGAACTGCTAAATATTCTATTAGGAGTTCCTGTTCCTGAATTGATTGTTGTGAGCGCCATCGTATCATTCCTGCCCACCCAGGCAAAGAAAGTAAGTGTCCTTCAAGGTAAGCTTGTATGTTAGATTCAGAAATTCCTATTTCAGATAATGCTCTCGCTAAAGCTACTTGGGCATCTTGTGGCCAATCTTTTAAAACTTTACGCTCATTTTTACTGAGCGCTGGATCAAATTTAATAAGGTGTTGCCATGCACGATAAAAACCTTTCTCTCGATTTGGCATCGTCCAACTTGATCCGGAGTCATCAAGATATAATTTACACCATTTAATGATATGATAATTAAGAATATCAGATAGGTTTTCACTATTTTGATTCTCTATAAGCGAACTTATTGGCTGCATAACAGAGGCTTTCATACTTGCTGTATTTATATAACTCATTTCTTCTGCCAATTTATTTAATTCTGGCGATGATAATAGACTAGAAGGTAATTTTTCTAACTTTAAAGCTACTTGGCAAAATCGCTCTGCTTTCTCTCGCGGAATATTAAAAGATTGTGAATCCAGCCAACGAGACAAACTCATTTGTAAAAATGATTCCTCAATCTCACCTTTCGCTTTTGCCGAATGAATCATGGAGGCACTAGGATAAATATCCACATTACGAGCTTCTTTTAACCAATTTGCGACTTGTTCAAATGATTGCTTTTCAAGTCCCATCCAAGGGTGGTGAGCTGCAAACGTAGAGATAGGCCAAAGTGGTGCAATCACTCGGCTAGCAGATGCAACTAAATCATTTATATTATTTTCTTGCATATCAATGTTTGTATCTTTCTTTAATATTGACGGTATGCTCATCACGAATTACCTCCCTTTGATACATAATGTTTCAGGTAGCTTGGGTGACTTTCTACTGACTTTCTTCTCGCCTCACCTACTCGAACTAACCAAAGATAAAGTACAGCGAATAAAGTAGAAGATTGATTACGAGTAACGAAAGTACTAATAGCACTACTAAATAGTAAAATACATATAACAAAGATAACGGCTGGAACTGAAGGTTGAACACTTTGATAAATATCAGTATGCAACCATTTATAAAGAGAATTATGAACAGTAAAGTAAATGAGAGAAAATCCAATCAAAACAATTAAGCCAGCAATTCGTCCCATTCTTCCCTCTCCAAAAACAACAAGCTGTTTCCATGAAAAGTATAGTGACCAGCCTAAGATTAAAGCACTAACTAGTTGATACCCCTCTCCAGAGGTGATAAACCAGAAAGTAATTGCTATAAATAATCCTAAAACACGCCCGACTATAATCCATAAATTGGACATCTTTTCATTAGACTGCTTCACTACCCCAAAACGTTCTACTGAAGAACCAGCTTGTAAAAACAGTGTAGCTTTAAACAAACCATGTAAAATTAAATGAATAATAGCCGCTAAATAAGCGCCTAATGCACATTGAATAAGCATAAATCCCATTTGTGCAATAGTTGAACCTACTAGCTGACGTTTATAATCAACTTGGACTAAACTAATTCCTGTTCCGATTAAGACAGAAATACTAGAGAAAATAAGTAAAATGATTTGTGCAATATCATCATGAAAAAGAGGCGAAAATCTAGTTAACATGATACCACCAGCATTTACTAAACCCGCATGCATAATAGCTGAAACAGGAGTTGGAGCAACAGCAGATTCAATTAACCATCTTTGAAAAGGCCATTGTGCTGCTGGAATCATCACAGCTAATATAATTAATAAATTGATTGCTGTTCTTTCCAATGTTCCATATTGTGCTACATTTTCATTCATTAAAACTGATGTTAACTGCCACTGTCCTGTTATTTGAAAAAGCCAGATTATAGCTGATAGCAAGGCAATCCAACTTAATGTAAATAAATAACCAGAGATTTTTGTTGCTTCACTAACTACTTTCCACCCTTTATTTAGCCCTATGAGTAGAACCAATCCTATAAGCGTTGCTCCCCAACAAATGATCATTAAGCGAAGATCGTCACTTAACCATGCAACCGAAGATACACTTGTAGTAAATGTAAAAAGTGCAAAGTATTTTCGATATGAGCGATCTCCCATTAAGTAACGTACAGAAAAACGCTGAATGATTAAACCAATTGTAAGAACAAAGAAAGCCATTAACCAAGCTAAAGTATCTAGATGCCAAGGCCCCACAACTCTATCTCCATTGTTATTAACAAGTGCGAGTAAAGAAACCAATGAAGGCAAAGCGGCGATAGCAATATGGATATGAACAAAACGTAAAGGTATCCTTGCATTTAAAAACAATAATCCACTTAGCCAAGAAGCACTAAGTGCCATAAAAAATAATGTTAACAGTGTTGATGAACTTAGCGAAATTAACATGTATAATACTCCCTTCCAAACGAAAATAAAAATTTCTTTTAAGTAAGATAGTTTTTTAATTTCCATTTCCATTCACTCTTTTTAGTGCATCGTTTTTTCCCATAAAAAAAACCGACAACTTCCATAATTCAATGATTTTATATCATCATTGAATTATGGAGATTGTCGGTTTCCCTTCAACTAACTTCAATAAAGTTTTTTGAAGAGCTCCCATTTTATAGAGGATAATAATGTATGTATTACTCCTATTAAAAAGAAATGTATATTTCTGATCTCCTAGATTATGCAATCAATATATCAATTTATGTTATACGCTATCTTTTAATTAAGAAACTTTTTCATTTAGTCAATATTACATATTAAAAAAATGCTAAAGCCTTAATTATAGCAAACTGTTAAAATGAGCATCCATTAATTTTTAAAACAATTATAAGATAAACCATATTAAGCAGTTTGTCAATTTCTTTATCCGTTTTTTAAGAGTTATTAGAATTAAGATTTATTATATCTAAATAACTTCAAGTTTTTAATTATTAGCCTGTTAATAAAGTGCAAAACTTGTAGGTTTCTTAATCCTTCCACTAACCTTAAGGTATTTTTAAAATTTCTCCTCAAGATTATGAAGCAATTTAAAAATCATTACTCGTTCGCCTGTACGGGAGCTTATATCCGTATGAAAGCTTTTCACTTTTTCTCCTGTTAATTCTAGAATAATATCTTTCAAATCTTCAATTCCAGATTCAACTAGCTCCGAACGATTTTTCTTTATCGTTAGCATACCGTCTTTCGTTTCGCAAACAGTATATTCAGCTGGCGTTAAAATACCTTGTAAATTTACAATAATCATATCCCGTAATATATCTGTCTTAACGGATATAGATCCGCGTCCTAGGTAGTCCTTTTCCCAGTGAGTAATTGCTTTGCTTATCTCTGATTCAATAGAGCCTTTTGAGTTTTTCATCTTTGTATCCTCCTTCAATAAAATGTAATTATATTTATAATTACAATAACAATATAATAATCTGGATTGATTTTATTTTCAATTATTGAGAAGAATTTATAGGAATTGTAGTCAGGTATCCTTTAGTATTAAAGCGAATTTTTATATTGCAATATACGTTTTTTTGATTATCCCCAACAAAATACTCTTACTATAAAGACTCTGTTGCATACATTTCTAAAAAGGACATTCCGGAGAAAATAAGGAAACTCTTGTAACGTAATATACAAACAAAAAATCCTACACTTATGAGTAGGATTTTTCTCTTTTTATATTAGTCAAAAAACTAAAAGTATACCTGCCCTCCAAACATATTAACGATTGGGTTTATGCATATTTCCTTCGAATTTTGCCAACCACCAATAACAGTAAAGGAATCCCTAGCTCATAAACGGGAAATGCAATTGGAATTACGAAAAATATGTAGTAATAATGGGTAAATGTCTGGATATTTTTAACTGACACAGCTATGATGAACGAAATAGGAGCAAGAACTAACGCTACTTTTCGCCAATCCTTCAAATGAAATATTTGCGCTGTTCCATAACAAGCGATGAACATGTATAACGCCAATTTCACAAAAATACTAAAAAACCAAATAATAACTATCAAAATATCCACATTTTGAATGAACTCCATGACAGATATGTATCGGCTCAAATCGTAAACCGGATACAAAAAACTTGAAGATAAATTCGGACCGAATGTTAAAATGACCGCTAATGTTCCGATCGTTACCATGAAAACGGCTAATCCTACACCCAACATCGCTCTTGATGACGCTTGCTCTGGTTTATCCATAAAGAAAACGAACATCATCATCATAACAGCCTCTCCAAAAAATGCGGCTACAGGGGTATAGGAACCTTTAAGGATGGGAAGCCAGCCAGAATCGTGATAAATAGGCCGCATATAATCCCAATTCATATTGCCAACATTCAAAATGATTACAAACGTTATCATTAAAAGTACAATTGGCCCTATGATTTCACTTAAACGTCCAATACCTTCCACCCCTCCTTGGTAAATGATAAAAATGAGCAATAACATCGCAGTAAAGACAATGCCCCACAAAGGTGTATTATGAAACAAAGCGATAATAATGAACTCACCAAATTCACGGACGGTTATCCAAATTATCATGTACCACCCAAAGAAGTAAGGAATCATCAGTAGCTTTCCTAGCCATTTACCAAGAATAGTTTGACTAAATTCAATGAGAGTTTGTTTCGGATAAAGCGAACCAAGTGTAGTTGCCAAAAAAGTAAGAGCAACCCCTATCGCTCCTGCAATCAAAATCGAGATCCACGCATCTTGTTTGACCGTACGAATCGTCGCTGGAATAACTAGAAGGAGTGATTGTCCCACTTCAAATGTGAACATCATCCAAAAGATTTGCCTGCCAGAGATTTTCATCGATTTTCTCACACTCTATATTCCTCCTTATTTTTTCATTTCATTTTTCTTCAACTGCAACGGTGGTCCAGTCAGTCCTACTCGCCGAATAGTAAGCTTTGTACGAACAGAAACCTCCACTTTTCGAAATTGTTTACTCCAATTCTTTTTTAACCCTTTCCATTCGGATGGATATTTTTGATGAATGGCTTCTCCAAATCCAAAGATATCAGTTCCGTATTGTTTTTGAACCTTTTTAATAGTTTGGAGAGCTTTCTTTTCGGACTGTTTTTCCAATACATGTTCTAAAAGAGTAAGATTTTTTGGCTGTGAAAGATCTAAATTCGTATTGTTCTCCTGAATTGTTCCTTCACCAGAAAAAACAATGTCACACTTAATTGTGTCCCCTTGTATAGTAGGTATGATTTTTCTATTGATCTTTGTCATATATAAACTTGCACTACCATTTCCTTTAGAGGCCGTTGCTGTAACTGTCTGTTTACTTAAACGATTCACTATCCAAAGAGTAGTTAACCATTCCTGCATGTTTAAGTATCCTACCAATTTGAAATCGTTGTTAAATATAGCACCGCCTACAATTTGAAACCCTTTGACCACGGTTTTACCTTTTTTATGAGACACATTTAGTTTAATAACGGGCAAAATCGGGATGATTCCATCACTCGTACCAGCAATAAGAAAATTTAATAAAGACATATCTCCCGCTGCCTCTATTTGCATATGCTCTTTAAGTGCCCCAAGTGCCGGGATAGACTCTAAAGGGATGGATGCTTTCAGAAAATCTTTTGCAGTATTCCCTTTTATGACAAACACACCTGCTCGTAATCGAATATCAGGATCGCGGCTATATGCATCTAAAACTGGAGCAAGACCACTTTTAGCCATTTTTTCTCCAATCAATATTACACGCTGGTGCCCTCGAAAAATTTCTCTCGACATTTTTGTTTGCATCATTTGTATAGCTTCATGTGTATCCCTTCCCGTTCCCGATTCTGTAAAAAACGCTTTTCCTGCATTACTTCTTCCGCTCTGTCCCATTCCCATTTTTGATGGAATAATAAACTGAGCACTAATTTCAATCTTATTATTCTTCGCTTGATCAAGTCCCCATCCTAATTCTATTGCCAAATCATTTAATTCTGTCCGATCCCAACATCCCGTCAAGAAGCATAAAGAAATGACCAGTATCATACAGAGTGCCTTGTGCAGGCTCATTCTGTTTCCCCTCCCCGTTTCTCATCTGGCTTTTGTCCACCTGGAAAACGGACTTTCTCTTCACCAGATACCATTATTGGGCGGTGGGTCATATTCCAACGAGGTGTTCGGAGAAAAATATCCTTTAAATCACGAGGAGTCTGAGGTGCAACTGGACTTAAATACGGAATGCCAAAAGAACGAATGTTAGTTAAATGAATCAAAATCGCAAGGGTACTTATTGCAACACCGTATAGCCCGAGCATCCCTGCCAATAACAGCATCGGAAAGCGTAACATCCGGTAAGCTGTTCCTAAGTTGTAGCGCGGGAACGCAAATGACGCAATACCGGTCGTCGCCACAACAATGACCAAAGGTGCGGAAATAATACCTGCTTGCACAGCAGCTTGCCCGATAACAAGTGCTCCGACAATACTAACTGCTGATCCAACAGGTTTTGGTAACCGAACCCCCGCTTCCCTCAAGCCTTCAAATAAAAACTCCATCATTAGCGCTTCTATGACAGCCGGGAACGGAATGCCTTCTCGCGCAGCTGCAATACTAATAAGCAAATTTGTCGGAATTAATTTAGGATGAAAGGTTGTAATAGCAACATAGAGAGAAGGAAGAAATAATGAAATATTAATTAATATTAAACGAATCCATCGAACAAAAGTTGTGTAGATGGAGCGTTCGTAATAATCCTCCGCTGCTTGCAGACCAGTCCAAAATGTCATAGGAACGATCAAAACGAAAGGTGTGTTATCTACTAAAATGGCGACTTTCCCCTCTAATAAACTTGCACAAACCGCATCTGGCCGCTCAGTATTTTGAATTTGTGGAAAGGGCGAAAAGGGTTGGTCCTCAATAAACTCTTCAATGAAAGCTGACTCCAACACTCCATCAATTTGAATTCGCTTTACCCTTTGGCGAACTTCATCCAAAACCGAATCAGGTGCAATTCCCTCAATATAGGCAATTACCACATCTGTCTGTGACAATTCCCCAATCGAATAAGGTTCCATTTTTAGTTTTTGGCTTCGAATTCTTCGGCGAATCAGGCTCGTATTGACCCTTATCGTTTCCGTAAACCCGTCCCGAGGGCCACGAACAGAGATCTCGGCAGCCGGCTCTTCAATACCTCGTTTTTCAAAACCTTTTAAATCAGCGACTAGAGCTTGACTCTCTCCTTCTGTTAAAATGACGATATTCGCTTTCAATACTGCTTCTATAACCTCACGAACTTTAGAGATTGTCTTTACTTGAGAAACCGCAATGAGCTGATTTTGTATAATTTCTCCTACCGAATCCACACCCTTTACTCCACTAGGCAGACCTTCGAACATCATTGGTTTCAAAACAACTTGTTCCACAACTTTAGTGTCAACTAATCCATCTATATAAATAAAAAGAATTTTATTTTGACTATCTATGATTATTGGACGAAAAACAATATCCGAACAATTTTCAAAAACTTGTCTCAAAACTTCTTCATTCGCAGATACACTCTGCTTGAGTTCGCACTCTTGATCATTTTGGAGCAGCATACTTACACTCTCAAGTTCCTGAATATCTTTTCTCAAACGCTTTCTACTAAGTTTTTTCATCATACTACCCCATTTATCGAGTGGTTTATGTTTTTATACTTGAACTTTAGTGTTAGTGATTTCTTGACAAAAAAGCTTTAGAAACCGTTCCACTACATGGTTTTTGGGTAAGTAATCATTTGTCTAGAAAACAACAGGAAAATATCCCCTCTATATCCTTCTTAAAATCTCCTTACACATGAAAATTATTCAATTTTTTCTATAAGTTAGTTATTCTAAAATGAGGTATCCATAAAGTAACTTGTAACTGATGCTTTGTTAAATAGGTACTAATGAGCTTATAGAAACGAGCAAAAAAAGCATGTCCTGAAGAAAGATGAATCAGAACATGCTCTTAATTTATTTAATAGAATCACTCTTTCACTAAAACACCCTTCAATGAAATAACTGTAATAACATGACCTTATCTTTTAAAAATAACTATGTTTATACTATAGACGTTGATCTCTCTGAAAGTTTAGTTGAAAATGATCCTCATCATTGTATACTCCAAATTCATACCCTTGCTCTTTATAAAATTTAATAATTTCAGGAAGAGCTTGTAATGTTTGCGCCTTTTCATGCATTAAAACAACTTCTACTTCTTCTGTTGTCTGTCTCTTTACATTTTCGATAATCTGAGTTGGATTATCTTTTAATTTCCAATCATTTGAGTCTATTGTCCAATCCCAAACTTTTATTGCTGCTTCTACAATTTGATTACGAATTTCCTCACCCTTTAATCCCGGTGCAGATCCATATGGCGGACGAACTAGTTTAGGAGTTGTACCCGTAATATTATGGATCAGAGCTAACGTTTCTTTCATCTCCAGTACAAATTGTCCCTTTTTGTATAGCTTATCACTATTATGTGTCATACTATGAGCACCAATATAATGTCCTTCTTTTACCGCTCTTTTTACATTTTCCTGAAAACCTGTATTTTGTAAATTGCTACCTTGCATAAAAAATGTCGAGGCAACATTTTGTTCTTTTAGTACATCTAAAAATTTCCCAGTTAATTCGCTAGGACCGTCATCGAATGTTAAATAAACAACCTTTCCTACCGGTTTTCCATCAGGTCTTTTCTGTTTTGGTGGTGGTGTTTCATTTTTCTTTTCTTGTTGTTGCGTATTAACTTGATTACTACTTTCATTAGCTACTCCCTTCGCTGGGATAGAGTTCCATTTCCCAATTAAAAAGAAGGTGAAAAAAGTCGTTGCTAAAACAACTCCTAGAGATAGTATTGCCTTAGTTCCTACATTTGTTTTTTTCTTATTTTGTGATTCTTTCATTATGTTTCGATCCTTTCCCTACTAATTTTCATATTCATTATTTATACAGCTAAGCATTAACTCCAGTTGATATTTACAATAAGTAGATTAATAGAGGAAGGTGAAGATAAAATGCAGATAATGTCGAAATTAGTTAAAGAATAACGTATTGCATCCACTCTTTAGAAAAATATTGTTTTCTCTAATACAGTTAAATTTGAAAACTGGATATACATCTAAAATAAAAAATACTACTCTTTCTAAACAAAATTTTTATATCAAGATAATAGCATACTGTTATAAAGATAAAATACTGAGTTAGCCATACTATTGGAATTCTATTATAATCTTGTAATTGGAATTCATTTGAACCAAATGAAGAACTAGAAGCAATATTATTATGTGGAGGTGCCCCGATGAACCTTGTAATTAGAGAGTTAAAAACAAATGATTTAGATAATCTCCCGGAGATTGATGACAGTTTTATAGTGAATGCTCGGTTAATTCTTTCTCTTTCCAAAGGAAATAAACGTATAGAATATACAGTAGAAGACGTTCCGAGTTATGAAAAAAGTTATTTACAAAATCAAGATGATAATGAAGAACTGCCTTACAATGAATATATAAATAAACCTAATCAAGTAATTTACATAGCACTGGTACATAACCAAATCATTGGATTAATGGTATTGAAAAAGAATTGGAACCACTATGCTTACATAGAAGATATAACGGTAGATAAAAAATATCGTACAATCGGAGTTGGTAAAAGATTAGTTGATCAAGCAAAGCAGTGGGCAAAAAAAGGAAATATGCCAGGTATCATGCTTGAAACGCAAAATAATAATGTCGCAGCATGTAAATTTTATGAAAAATGTGGATTTGTAATTGGTGGATTTGATTTTCTTGTTTATAAAGGTTTGGATATGCAAAATGATGAAGTTGCACTTTATTGGTATTTGCATTTCGAATGAAAATATTCTTAACGTTAAACAAATTCAAAATAAAAACCCCAATCTCTCCATATTAAAATTGAGAAATTGGGGTTAAGTTATTTAACAAGATTTTTTATCTAAAACAGATAACTAATTAATAATCCTGCTGATAATAAGAAACCAAAAATCGTATTTGTCATCGCTGTTGACTTCATTGCGATGCGCATATACCCAGGATCCTTTGCTCCTTTTTGGAAACTTTGAATAGCAGAGATTGGCTTTCTCAAACCTAGGAACATAACTAATGCCCAAGGGCTTATATAACCCATTAATACAATTACGGCAATCCATAAATACGCAATGAAAAAGGCTACCGCTAGTGTTACTATGGCTTTTTCTCTCCCAAGGAGGATTACTAATGTCTTTCTTCCACCTTTAATATCTTCTTCTATATCTCGGATGTTATTTGACATATTGATTGCACCGACTAAAATTCCAATTGGAATAGAAATCAATACACTTTCAATCGTTACAGTATTCGTCTGGATAAAGAAAGCAATGAGTACAAAACATGTCCCCATTAACAATCCAGAAACTAGTTCTCCAAATGGAGTGTACGCAATCGGTAATGGACCACCTGTATATAAATAGCCAACTGCCATTCCAATTAAACCGATGACGACTAACCACCAGCTACTATTCATACAAATATAAATGCCGATAAGTGCTGCTACTACATACAATAAAAGCGCAACTGTTAACACATTTTTTGGTTTCAATCCATGACGGACAATTCCGCCACCAATTCCAACGGATTCAGCAGTGTCTAATCCACGTTTGAAATCATAGTACTCATTAAATAAATTCGTTGCGATTTGCAATGCTAAACATGCAATCATCATCGCAATAAATAAAAGCCAATCAATTTCGGCAACATAAAGCGATGCCACTGTCCCTAAAATTACAGGAGAAAACGTCGCCGTTAATGTATGTGGGCGCGTCATCTTCCATATTAATTTAGCGGAACTAATTTCTTTTTCATTCCCCATAACTCTGTTCAATCTCCCTACATTTTAAGTATAAAATCGCTAGAAGTATCTTTCTATCTATTGCCTACTTCACATCCATTCATTATATCAATAAATGATTATCCTTTCTAACAAATCTACTTTTAATAACGTAAAAAGTTATTAAATGAAACTTTAATTAGTGAGGGGCCATTACTCACTGATTAATAGACTACACTAATCGTACTTTTACGTGCATCCCAATTTCCGCTTAACTTCCTCTCATTCACCTAATTTTAAGGGACAATCTTTTTCCGCGCAAATAGCAAGATAAATAAAATAGCCTACTCGTATGAGTTGACTATTTTTCTTTGAAGACATTTAATACGCCCTACAGCAAAAACTATGATTAAGGTCAAATCACTTCCAAACAATCCCTCGCCGCTCGTATTCCATCCTATATTCAACAGCAGCTGCAATTTGGGAGCTTGCGAATCTTTCCGTAATCCAAAGCCCTAAATCAATTCCTGAAGTAACTCCTCTTGCGGTAATAACATTCCCTTGATCCACAATTCTGTAAGGAAGAAGCTCTGCCCCGTATTCACTCATTTCATTCTGCGCCAAATGGTGCATCGTCGCCTTTTTACCATTCAATATACCGGATACAGCTAGTAACATACCTCCTGTACAAACTCCAGCAACAATCGTTCCTGCATTGTGCATCTCTCTAATCATTTTAGTCAAAGTACCAAGCTCTGCTTGCTTTCGTGCCCCATCCTCTGCTTTATGATTCCAACCGCCACCAGGTACAATTAACAAATCTGGACGATTATCCATTCGTAAAAAATCATGTAGTTTAACTGTAACTCCAAACGAGGTAGTAACTGCTTGCTTCGGTTCACTTGATATGAATTCAACCGTAAATGGAGCTCCTTCTTCTATCGCTCTTTTGAGCACCTCAAACGGCGCAAAGGAGACAAGCTCTCCGAAGCCATCAAACAATACTATTTGTATTTTCATTTTCGGACACCTCATATAGTTTCTTTTTTGAATCGCAAATTAGGACAATAACTGTTATCTACAAATTAACAATGAAGATAGTCTTTCTCCTCTCACTCTATAAACTTCAAAATGTTCTTCTAGCTGCCCCACATCTTCTAGTACATTTAGCGTTTTCTTCACAAAATTCCAATTCAAACTACCAGATAACCATAATAATGAAGACAGTCTTTTATAATCGTTTGAGGTTAAAATATTATTAGCCTTATATCCTTCTAAAAATGAACTAGCAACACTTAAACATACTTCATGCGAATGTATTCCTTCTGTTCGAGAATACCACTTTATTAAAAAGGATAACCCTTCAACGCGGTCAACATAACTAATAGATTCAAAATCTACAATTCCTTTTACCTTTTGACTTGATTCCCATAAAACATTCAAAGGATTTAAATCAGTTTGTACAATAAACTCCAAATTACTCGTATATGCACATTCTATATGACACTTAGCGAGCTCTATATACCCTCGCAATTCCTTACATGTACCACCTTTATTTTCTAATAGCTTTATAAACTCACCATATCCATCTAAATGAGATTTCTTTTGAAAAGTCGAGCTTTGAAATGTACAAGAAATATCATGTATATTTCTTGCTTCCTTTCCAAAAATCTCTGCCATCGTTTCTGTACAATGAGTAACATGCTCCCCTTCAATCCAAGTAGACAATACAAACCGATACTGTTCATCATTCCAAGTAACAAATGTAAATGACTCTCCCGCCCGATTCTCCTTAATCTGCATAAATGGGATTCCATGCTCTCGTAAATAATACGCAAATCGTACTTGCTCTTTCAATTGTTCATTTGATAATGTCCCAACAGCTGGATTAGTTGTTCGATCGCTATTCATAAACCGTGCGGAATACCGATCTCCATTTACGATGATTTTATAATGCAAATCTGTATGCCAACTGTTCTTATGTAATTCTTCTTCCACTATTAGTGAATGAATTTCTTTAAAATAATTTATTACTACATTTCTTATTATGTGTTTCACCCTATTCCCCTTTCATGCAAAAATCCATTCTTGTACTTCCGAATAAAAACCTTTTAAAGTGAGGATTTTTAAGATACACCTAATGTATTCAAATAAATAATTCTACCCTACTGTAGAGTAATAATAAAGTTATGTAATTTTGCCGCCAAAATTACAGTAGCCTTCTATCTATGTAGATGAAAGAAGGCTACTAAATCTTTTTAAAAATCTAGTTATTTCATAGTGAATGTATTATTGATTAAATAATACATTTGTTTAATACAAGTACTAAATAAGAAAAAATAACCGTTATAATGCAATTAACAAATTGAGGATTTTCATTTAAACTTTATAAAACTCAAATGTATTTTTTTCTATACATATTGTTTCATCAGAAGTTTTGATAATGATATCAAAACGCTGACTATACGAATGCATAAATACTTCATATTGAATCCGGAGTTCTTCATGAGACTGCTTTAAATAATTTATATCGGCTCCTCTTTCAGCTATATCCCGGCTTGACCTTCTTATTAGTTCCGTTTCGCCATCTGTATAAAAATAAATTTTCAAATCAAATAAATCAGGATCAATAAATGCGGCGCTCATTCCTTCCACAATCGTTACTTTATTTTCCGAAGAAATCAACTTACTTTTCATATAATGCGTATCTATCGTATAAAAATCTAGCCCAGCTCTAACCATATGAATATCTCTTTCTAAAGCTGCCAAATGGTGCGCCGCTGGGTGACAAGCTGTCATTTTATAACGATGATTTTCATTTTGATATGTATAGTGAATCACTGCGTGCTTACGGATATCCGAACTAACAATGTAAGGATCTGTATTAATATAATTTACTTCATTTTGATTTAGTAGGTTTACGAGTCTATTAGTAAACGTTGTTTTTCCAGCTGCACCATGCCCTGAAATACCGATAACAATTTGTTCGTCTCTCATCTTTAACCAATTTATGATTTCTTGTAACAACTTATCCATCATTCTCCCCCTTGCGCTAATATACTATCCTTTATTTAGATATCCAAAAATCCTTTTATTTAATTATACATAAAAAGGGAAAGATAGTGTGATTATTCATCATACCATCTCTAATTCTAAACAACTTTATTATTTATGAACACCTACATGATTAAATACATTTCTAACTTTATAAACCCAACAGAATATCCTCTGCTTTTGGGTAATTTATGCGAACCAATGCAGTCATAACTATGTACAATAAAGGAAAGAGCCAATCCCCTATACGATAGAAGATTGGCTCTTTCCTTTATTTACTCCCCTGTTTCAGAAAATCTCTTTATACGTTTTCCAATTTCATCGCGAACACGTTGAAATTCAGACCACTCTTTTCCTGCCGGGTCATCAAATCCCCAGTGAACACGATTTACGTGCGGAGGTGTCGAAGGACAAACCGAATCCGCATGACTACAAAGGGTAACAACTAAATCAGCGTTATTTAAAATATTTACATCAATTATATCTGATGTTTGATTCGTTATGTCAATATTAACTTCTTTCATCGCTTTAATAGCATTTGGATTTACTCCATGTGCTTCAATACCTGCAGAATATACATTCCACTTATCCCCTACATATTGTTTGCCCCATGCTTCTGCCATTTGGCTTCGGCATGAATTTCCTGTGCATAAGAAATAAATTGTCTTTTTGTTTTCCATGTTGTTTTCCGCCTTTGTTTTTAATTATACTGGTTGATCATTAAAATATTTACGCTTAAACCAAAAAGCGACATTTACAAGTGCAATCATTACAGGTACTTCCACTAATGGTCCGATAACAGCTGCAAATGCTGCGCCCGAATGAATACCAAACACACCAACTGCTACAGCAATCGCTAACTCAAAGTTATTACTACCTGCTGTAAATGCTAACGTTGTAGTTACCGAATAGTTTGCACCAATTTTTCTTCCCATAAAGAAAGAAACAAAAAACATCACAATAAAATAGATTAATAATGGAATCGCTATTCTTACTACATCTAGTGGTACGCTAACAATCATCTCCCCTTTTAAAGAGAACATAACGATGATCGTAAATAGCAATGCAATTAATGTAAGTGGACTAATTTTCGGTATAAACACCTTTTCATACCATTGTCTTCCTTTTAACTTAACGAGTACAAAACGTGTCAACATACCTGCTATAAAAGGAATTCCCAAATAGATAAATACTGATTTTGCTACTTCTATCATTATAATATCGACAATAGCACCTTCAATCCCTAACCATTCTGGAATTACAGTTACAAATACGTATGCATAAACTGAGAAAAAAAGCATTTGGAATACCGAATTAAAAGCAACTAAACCTGCCGCATACTCTTTATCTCCATCGGCAAGATCGTTCCAAACAATGACCATCGCAATGCAACGTGCTAATCCAATCATAATGAGTCCAACCATGTATTCTGGTTTATCAGGAAGAAAAATAATTGCTAACACAAACATAAGTACCGGACCAATAATCCAGTTTTGTACTAAAGATAGAACTAACACTTTTACATCTTTAAATACTCGGCCCATTTCCTCATAGCGAACTTTCGCTAATGGTGGATACATCATTACAATTAAACCAACAGCAAGCGGAATAGACGTCGTTCCAACCTGTAATGTATTCAATCCGTCTACTACACTAGGGAACACAAACCCTAAACCAATCCCAACAGCCATCGCTAGAAAGATCCATAGTGTTAAATATCGGTCTAGAAAAGATAAACGTTTCATTTTATTTTCCATCTCCTATTAACAACAAGAATTTTTAGCTACCTCATTTGAAGTCGTGCAACAAAATGACTCTTCTATTTTGTGAACATCACTATCTGCTTTGGTATAAAAGAACTCCCACTCATTACCATCGGGATCCGTTACCCAAAACTTATCTTGTACTGCATAGCAACAAGTTATATCCATCTCATCACGCGCAAAGAAACCTTCTTTTTCTAATCTTTCTTTATGTAATATGATTTCTTCAGCTGTATCCACTTGAAAACCAAAATGATTTACCTGATTTCCATTCACTTCATCTCGTACGTTCAGCGTAAAATTAAGCCCTGGCATCTCTAATAAAAATTTTGCATAATCTAATTTCACTTTAACTGGTGATACACCAAATACCTTTTCATAAAATTCAATAGACTTCTCTAAACTCGTAACGTTTATACCAACGTGAACATATCTCATACCTTATTCCTCCTCTTTATATATCATTAATCAATTTTTTTTGATTAATAACGCAAAATTTTAACAGCAGCTACCTTTGCCTGTTTTTCTAAAGATACAGCACAATTCTTCTGATAATAAATTATTCACTTCCGCATCATTTAAATCATAATAACTCCACGTACCTTTTGTTTCTTTTACAATTAAACCTGCATCTAATAAAATCTTTAAATGATATGACAACTTAGATTGCGTCATTTCAAAAACTTCAGTTAAATCACATACACATGTCTGGCCTCGCTGACAAAGTTCATACATAATCTCTAATCGCTTTTGATCCGCCAACGCTTTAAACTTTTTCTCATAGAGCTGAAAATCTTGTGCCACTGTAGTTCACTTCCCTTCATCAACTTTTTTTGATATCTATAGTATATACGCTAGTGAGTTCATTATGCAACTTATTAATCAAGTTTTTTTGATTTAGAAAAACTACGGTTCTTTTTACAACTTAATAGTTACAATATTTCCGAGAAATGGAGTCTCTATAACTATTTTAAATTTTAATTTGATCATTATAGAGTAGTGCCCCATCATCATCAAGCTAAGAAAAACAAATACCCCAAAATGAGAAAAATCGATATAACTCTTGTTTTTAGTGCATATTCATAAAAAGCACGTCACCCTTTCTCATTAACATAAGAGAATAGTAACGTGCTTTTAATTTCAAAAATAGTCTAAATACTTAAGTTGATGGTTGTGGGGCGGGCCCCCAATAAGAACGGTATCTAAGGCTGTATGAGAGGTGTTTTTTCCATTCCAAAGGCCTCAGCCGACAATTAACTCAAGTACCGATTTCGGATGACCCCCATGTGATGAAGTTCGTGTCCTGCGATGCCATACGCGAGGGCGCGCGCCGTAATGCTTAGGTTGTTGGCTGTGCCCTTGCGGGTCCACGCCTCTGCCGGTAGCCCGCGCAGCAATGTAACCGTGGATTGCCGTACGGCCCGGTAGTCTTCGGCCAATTGCGCGGTTGTCCAGCTTCCGAAAGGAGGTATGAACAATTCCTGATCGAAACCGGTCAGAGGCGTCTGGTCCCCTCTTGCGAACCGGAGCAGGCGGTAGGTCATGACGCGTTCCGCGTCTGCAATGTGGCCCACGACTTCTTTCAGCGTCCATTTTCCTTCCGCATACCGATATGCGGCCTGGCTTTCGGTCAACGATGCCAGGAGCTCGGTCATTTGCTTTTCCTGGGCGAGCAGAATGTCGATGATGTTACCGTCCGGCACCAAACGGATATATTCACCGGAGTTCCCGGCGTATTCTTCTTCTGACGGTCTTTGATTCATGCGTAGTCACCTCTTTATGTATATATAGAAAATTATAGCACTCGTCTATGTCTAATCAATTCGCGAAATGATAGAACTTTCCTTCTAATAATTGAGGATAAGCAACTATTTAGTTGGTCAGTCGCCACACTATCCTGATTCGTTAGCACAATAAAAATTATCTGTTATACAATATTTCGAAGTTATTAATATATATAGGTAACCCCTTCTTTTTTTAATTTAAAGATGAATTTCCAATTATATTTTGAAATGAATTGGAGTAAAACACACTAGTCTAACTACTTTTTTATACAAGATTTTATGCGAAAAAGAATAGCGAAGATCCCTAGAATCTCCGCTATATCAATGATGTATAAAATCTTGTATAAGTGATAGATAGACATAGAGACAAAAAATTTAGTAAAAACAAGGATTCTATGAAAAACTTGCTACCGATAATGAGACGTTATGTTAACCGAGCATGAATAGAATATTCATCATTTCCCCTCTTATATTCACTTGTACTAGAATTAAACTAGTCTTCAAACCAAAATAACACTTCAATAGGTGCTTTCAAAACCTTCGCAATATCATAAGTAAGTTTGAATGAAGGATTATATTTTCCATTTTCGAGATTGCCAATTGTTTCTCTTCTGACACCAACTTCATTGGCTAAATCTTCTTGAGACATACTTAGCTTTACCCTATATTCTTTCATTCGAGTTTTAAGTGGCATCTTGCATCCCTTTCTTTTCTCTACGCTCAAATATTTCTAAATTAATTATGAATGTACCTAAAGGTATGAAAAACGAAAATATAACAAAGAACCGAATTACATGTAGATTTTCAAGAATAAAAACACTTAAGAGTAGTATACTACCTAATACTAGTGCTATGAAAAAGGCTCTTGTAGCTGCAAGGCGAACATGTAGCATAAAAAGCTCATCTGGTACGACTTTTGCATATGCGAAGAAGAAAAAGAAACCGAAAAAATAAGATGCCCATGAAATATTACCTAAAAATGAGAACGGACCTAAAAAACCCAAAAAACCGAGAAATCCTAAATAAGCTAATTTATTTTTCATATAAACCTCCTGTGTGATATATTTCGCTCTTTATGATATAAATATATCACATTAACTTGGAAATAAATAGAATTTAAAACGGTACATCTTTGTTTCAAATTAATACTTTTAACTTCCGCTTTCAAGAATTATGTAAATAAGCTGTCCATGTGGACAGCTTATTGTTTTTTTTGCTTAGCGTGCAAAATTCGCGTCTTGTTGGCGGTACCCCATGCCCATCAACTTAAGAAAAAGAAATGCCCCCAAAACGAAAAAATGAGCGGCTTCTCAAAATAGCTATCTGTAGAGAAAGAAAATTTAAATTTAGGGGGATATGAAAATATTAGCTTGATGGATATGGAGTAGTGCCCCTATAAACAAAACCCTCCAGAGACATCTATAATCTGCCCTGTTACCCAGCGGCTATCAGAAGAAGCAAGGAATGCTACTGTATCTGCAATATCTTCAACTTGCCCTATTCGTCCGAACACAGATGAATTCGTAGCAAAATTTCGTATTTCTGGATCATCTAGCAATTTCGCATTGATATCTGTCTTCGTATATCCAGGCATAATTGTATTCACTGTTATACCCCGTTCTCCAAGATGTTTAGCTAGAGGAAGTGTCATCGTATTTAGTGCACCTTTACTTAAACCGTATGCAATGGACCCTGTAAAACCAAGTCTTACTTCCGCTGATGAAATGTTAATAACGCTCCCTTCTACTCGTAGTAACGGTAATGTTTGCTGAATTAAAAAGAATGGCGCCTTAATATTTACGGCCATAATTTCATCAAAAACTTCTTCTGTCGTATTTTCAATCGTCCCTTGTGTACCTATCCCTGCATTGTTTACTAAAATATCAATCTCTGGTGTACCAACTTTTATTTGTAATTCAGTCTTCAATTGTTCTACAAGCTTTTTGACACCATCAATTGAATTGAGATTAGCTTCAATTAAGAATGCCTTTCCTCCATTAGATTCAATCTCACTAATCGTTTCATCTGCAGCTGCCGTATTTCGGCCGTAGTGAATCGCAACTAATGCACCATCGTTTGCCAATCTCATCGCAATCGCACGGCCAATTCCGCTACTCGCTCCTGTTACTAATGCTACTTTCCCATCAAGGTTCTTCATTTTTTCCATCCTTCCTAAATTCCTTTTTGATAAATCCTATACTTATATTTTCATGCAAAAACCAATCATTTTAAATACAGATTTATAGGTAATTTAGTTCGTTCACTTATGATATTATATTTATAATTTATGATTTACTTTAGAAAACAAAACAAGGAGACTACACAATGCAAAACGCAGTAAAACTGGATGAAATCGATCATAAAATTATGAACTTGTTGTATGAAAATGCGAGAATTTCTGTTTCAGAAATAGGACGTATTATATCCATGACGCAGCCTGCTGTAAAAGAACGAATTAACAAACTTGAAGATCAAGGAGTTATAGCGGCTTACCGAACGAAATTTGAGCCTTCCAAAATTAATAAAAACATTCAAGCATTCATCATGTTTAAAACGAGCCAATGCTCTGATTTTATTCAATTTTGTAATGCCGCTCCTGAAGTAACAGATTTATATCGAATTAGTGGAGAGTTTAATTATATGATGAAAGTCATGAGCGATTCGATGGATTCTCTCGCTACATTTTTAGACTCTTTAATGCAATTTGGCTTGTCATCTCCTTTAATTGTTTTAAAGAGTGAGTTTGAGGAGAAATTGTCGTTCTAATAAAGGATACGTATTATCCTCCACTAACAGTAAAAGCTTTTCCTTTATGGGAAAAGCCAATAAAATCAATGATTAGTAAACAAAAAAGAACATTGATATTTCAATGTTCTTTTTCAGGCTGTGGAGAAAGTCTTCTCCACAGCCTGTTTTTGTGTCTGAACCTCTTTTTATGTGTCAACACTGATAAAAAGAGGTAAAGGAGAGATTTTTTATGATGGGTGCTTTAAAAAATCATCGTGATGAACGTGTATCTGTTTCTGTAGAAGAGTTGGTTCCACAAGATCATTTCCTTCGTGCGATCGAAGCGACAATTAGTTTTGATTTTATTGAAGAGAAGTTACGCCCTTATTACTGTGAAAACAATGGACGTCCGTCAATCCATCCTATCGTTTTATTTAAAATGATGTTTATTGGATATTTTTACGGTATTCGTTCGGAGCGTCAATTGGAAA
>NZ_FNUW01000034.1:0-53432 GCF_900108285.1 Bacillus sp. ok061
TGTCCTTCTTCACTCGGATCAAGGAAGTATTTATACAGCAAAAGAATTTCAAGCGTATGCCAAAGAAAACGGCATGATCACCAGCATGTCCCGGAGAGGAAATTGCCATGATAATGCCGTCATGGAAAGCTTCTTTGGTCATTTAAAAAGTGAAGCTTTCTATTCACAAAAGATAACAAAAGTATCCAACACAACTGTGCGAAAGATTGTGCTAGAATACATTCATTACTACAATTGTGTGCGAATTCAAGAAAAATTAAACCACCTATCCCCTAAAGAATTTAGGGAACAAGTGGTTTAGGTGTTTTGATTGGTGTCCCGTTTTCGGGGTTCACTTCAATTAGACTCCCAGTTTTTTTATTTATTTTGCTGTATGTTTTCTAACGGCTGGTAAAATTTCAGTAGCAATTAATTCAATATTTTTCTCAATTTTATCAAATGGTACACCGCCAAAATCAATTTGTGCCATAAAGCGTTGTTGGCCAAACAATTCATATTGGTAAAGCATTTTCTCAATGATTTGTTGTGGGCTACCAACCATTAAAGCATCACGGCAATCTATTGCATTTGTAAATTGCTGTTTCGGATACCCACCACCGCGCAGTGTAAGCATACCAGCATTAATGTGAGGGTAATATTCACTAAGTGCATCTTGTGAATTTTTTGCCGTATAAAATAAACTCGTTGTCGCAACTGGTAAACTAGCTGGATCAAATCCACTTTGCTGAGCAGCCTCGCGATAAGCATCTACTGACACTTTAAAGTTAATTGCTGGGCCACCAAGTGTTGTTATCATCATTGGCACACCTGCACGTCCTGCTTTAATTGCACTAGCTGGCGGTCCACCAACCGCACGCCAAATTGGCAGGTTATTATTTTTAGCTCTAGGGATAACTGAAGCATACTCAAGTGGTGCTCTGAACTGCCCATTCCATGTTACATGTTCCTCTTTATTAATTTTTAATAAAAGATCCATCTTCTCTTCAAATAACTCTTCATAATCATTTACATCGTAACCAAGTAAACTATATCCTCCAATACGAGATCCACGACCAGCTACGATTTCAGCACGACCATTAGAAATCAAGTCAATGGTAGCGAAATCCTCATATACTCGAACTGGGTCAGATGTACTTAATATCGTTGCGGAACTTGCAATTTTTATATTTTTCGTAACTTGCGCGACCGCACCTAAAATAACTGTATGAGCTTGCGTTGTAAAATGCGTTTGATGACTTTCGCCTACAGCAAACACATCAAGCCCTGCCTCATCTGCTAACTTAGCTGTTTCAATTAGTTCGTTAATTCTTTTCTCTGGCGTAATTTTCTCCCCATTATGTGGATTTAAAACATGATCGCCAATTGAATATAACCCAAACTCAATTCCTTTTCTTGTATCTATACGGTATTTTTCCATAGTTACTCTCCCCTTTAATAAAGTAGTATTAGTTTTTCTTCTAAAAACGTTGGTAAGTCAAGCATATCTTCGTATTACCTATCTCTTCAATTGACTAGTCAATTGATAATGTAAAAAAAATTACTCTTGCGGTAATTCTTTTTTTTCACTATGTTTATGAACTTTCGTCATCAGCTCGTATAATATTTTCTGCTCTTCTTCATTTAATACATCATCAAAAAACGAAGATTGAAATGCAAGTTGCTCTGGCAAGGCTCTCTCTAAAGCTGCTTCTCCTTGCTCTGTAAGACTAATTGTTTTCGTTTTCCAATCTTGTTTTCGTACAATATATCCTTCTTTTTCAAGACGAGTTAACATTCGAGAAATGCCACCTTGTGTAACAGTTACCTTTTCAGCTAACTCCATTTGTGTTAGTGGTTGATACGTACGTATTTGCAAAAGCACATCAAATTGAGCTGTCGTTAAATCAAAACGTTTTAAAAACTCATTTGACATTTGATTACTTTGATTCGTAAATCGTATTAAACGTAACCATATTAATGATCCTATCGTATTATCACGCATGTTTCATCACTTCCTAGCGTTCATCTTACTATCACTTTACTACGCAAGTGATAAAAAAGCAAGAGAAAATGTAATAAATATAGCGATAGAGTATTGCATAAATAATGATAAGTAAGAATTCATATAAACATGAATTCTTACTTATCATTATTCTTAACTTTTCATTTCATTCATTACTATATTTAAAGCTGCCATAGCTTTTGGCCAACCAACGTAAAAAGCCATATGTGTTATTAATGCAACCAATTCATTCTCCATAACCCCATTTTGTTTAGCTAGCTTCAGATGAAATGGTAATTGTTCTGTATTACCGAGACTGATTAGTGCTGACACAGTACACAAACTTCTTTCTCTTAATGTTAAAGTGGCATCCCGCCACACTTCCTCAAACAATATCTTTTCACTATAATGAGCAAATGCAGGTGCCATTTCTCTCATTTTCTTTTTAATATGTACTTCAATAAGTTCATTTTTCATTTTTTTCTTCCTTTATTTTCACCATTTGTGCTATTCCTTGACCAAATGACCAGTTTTCAGCAGCTGTCTCATTTAGTGTAATAAAAATATCCGCAGTTTTAACGTCGGAATATTCCGTAATTTTCAAGGATACCGATTGATACAAATCTTTTTTCTGTTGCACCGTTCTTCCCGGTCCACATGTAATAGAAACATAAATCATATTCTCTGTTCTCTTTTCTCCTCTTTCTAATAAATAATATGGATTATATAAAAAGTGATTTTGTTGATAAGGTAAAAACATTTGAAAAAAATCATTTTTAGGGATGTTAAAATGTTCAATTAATGACAGATGAATACATTCACCTATCTTTTTCAACTCTTCTATATTTAATATATTTTCATGATAATAAACGTTCACAAAAGGCATACATTTTCATTCCTTTTTCTTAATTTAACTTCAACAAGTTTTCATCGTGAAATGTGCAAAATCTCATATACTGTAACACCTTTATTTGCTACCATTTCAGGCTTCTCTTCATAAAACTCAAACCCACTGTATCCCCATTTATCCGGATTATAAACGATTACATTCCCTAAACACTTTTCATTGTTTTGTACATTTTCATTTATCGTGTTTAATTTAGTCCCAATCAACGTTTTACTTTGAGAAATACTTCTTGCATATTCAACAACATATCTACTTTTCTTAAATCCATCACTTAGATTAACAACTAACGGAACACCTATATGTATTTGTTGCCAACCAAACGATTGTAAAATATTATCGTAATACCCTTCAAAGATAAATTTATTCATCCCTTCATGACCATTCCAAATATATAAAGGTGCATAGCAGTTATAAAAATTCCCGTCTTTCTCCGTTTCCGTAATTAAATAAGCTTTAAAATTTAGTTCTTGGAAACCATCAGTTTTATAGCCATTATCCTTTACCCTTTTCTTAATAATCTCCATGTCATAATCCTTTGGAAGAATGACCTTATATTGCATTCCAATCATGTTTATCACTCGCTTTCAATCTTATATACATTATGATAAATCGATAAGTGGCTAACGTAAAATAGGTATAAATTATGTTTGATATCATTTATAATGATAGTGCATAAGGGGCTGAGATACATGGAAATAAATGATCTTATTATATTCAAAACTGTAGCCAGTGAGGGTTCTATTAGTAAAGCTGCTAAAGAGTTAGGATATGTTCAACCGAACGTAACTGAGCGAATCAAAAAATTAGAACAAGAATTAGAAACGCCTTTACTACATAGAGATAACAAAGGTGTTTCCTTGTTACCTGCTGGTGACATTTTATTAGATTACACGAATAAAATATTAACTCTATTAGAAGAAGTAAAAAATGAAATTAAAACGAGTGGTTCTTCTTATATAATAGCGACGTCACAATCTATTTTGACAAATTATTTAAGTAAGCGTATTAAAGTAAATTTCAGAAATTATCAAATATATGTAGAAAGTAGTAGTCATTTGCAAAAATTACTTCAGCAACAAAAAGTTGATATGGTCATAACTTATGAGGATTATCCTGACGCATCGTTTAAAAAAGTGTTCACAACCTCAATTTCTGTAGGCTTATTAAAAGCGAAAGAAAAATGTACCATTGATTATTCAAAAGAAATTTTCTTCGTTAGCAATGACAAGAAGTGCCCTTTTAGGAATAAGACAATACAATTCCTAAAAGAAAATAATTTATCTCAGCGCCAACTTCAACAATTAGATTCTTATTCGCTTATGGAAGAGTTTATTCATGACGGAAAAGGGATAGCCTTTTTGCCGATTAAAAATGATAAATTGGTACCAATTGAAGATGTTCCAGTTGAGAAATTAGCTGTTCATTTTTTTACAAATCAAAACTCTTTCAAACAAATCCCTGATGAACTATTTGGTTAATAAAAATCCCTCCTTTATGAATCTAAAAGAGGGATTTTCATATTCTATACAATTGATTTTTCACACGTTTTGCTCCACTTCTGCACTTTTCTCCTTCTTATTCCGTTTCATATTCTTCAGTCCCTTAACCGTGCCAACTAATCCTTTCGGGAAAACTAGCAATACGATAATGTACAATAAACCAAGAATAATCGTCCATCGTTCAAAGATCGGATACTCTGTAGCTAGTTCTGATAAATAATATTTTAGTGATTCAATAATGCCAGATCCAGCAATAGCTCCAATTAAAGTTCCGACTCCTCCAATCATTGTCATCAATAGTGCATTTAGTGTCATTTCAATTGAAAATACAGTCGTATTGACAAAACGTAATGTAATAACAAATAAACCACCGCTAATTGCAGCTACTATTCCTGCGACTACACTTGCGATTATTTTATAATGGAGGACTTTATATCCAAGTGCTTCAACACGTTGTTCATTTTGTGAAATTGCCTTTAATACTTTCCCAATAGAAGACTTTGTAAAAAGACGTAATAGAATAAAAATGAAGAATAAACATACAAGTGATACATAATAAAAAGTAAAACGATCACGGAATATTTCTGGTACCCCAAATGTAAAACCATCTCCTCCGTGAGTAAGCCCACGCCATTTTTCAGCAAGTACGAAAAACAACTGTGAAATAGCAAGTGTTAACATTGCATAAAAATGACTTTTCAACCGCAAAGAAAGCAAACCAATTATATAACTAACGATTGCTGAAACGATAATTGCAGCTACTATTCCTATTAAAAAATTCGTTATTGATACGCCTTGCCGATCAAATAAAAGCGCTACCCCATATGCTCCTATCCCAAAGAACATACAATGACCGAACGATACAATTCCTGTATACCCAAGCAATACATCAAAACTCATTGCAAAAATAGCAAAGATGAAGATTTGAGTGAACAAAATTAACAGGCTCCGTGAATCATTTACGAACGGAAATACACTTAAACAAATGAGCATACATACTCCGAAGTATACTTTAATTCGGTCCAATGTGTTGTTCACCATTTCACCCCTTTTCACCAACAAGCCCAGTTGGCTTTACTATTAAGAAAAATAGTAACATTAACATATTAATTGCAAGTGATAAATCTGGTATAAAATACGCTGTAAAAGCACCAGCTAATCCGACAATTAAAGAAGCAATAGCTGAACCTTGTACGCTTCCTAATCCTCCGATAATTACTACTATAAAAGCTAAAATTGCATACTGCATGCCCATCTCGGCGAAAATAACGCCCGAATACGGTGCTAATAAAAAACCTCCCAAAGCTGCCATCCCTGCTCCTAATAAAAAGACGAAAGAAAATATCGCTTTTACATTAATACCAAGCGCTTGAACCATTTCTTTATCCATTACACCTGCACGGATCATAAGACCTATCTTCGTCTTTTTGAGTAATAATAGTAGTGCAATGTAAATAATTACCCCAATCAAAATAACAAATAGACGATATTTAATTAATATAATACCTCCGGATGTAAAACTTCCTTGTAACCATAACGGTAATTTTGCACTAATAGGGTTTGGCCCCCAAAATATTTTAATACACTCACTAAGAACGAGCATTCCCCCAAGCGTAACGAGCAGCTGTCGAACATGATTTCCATATACTGGTCTAATAAGAAACCTTTCTAAAATAAATCCTAGGAACATTCCCATAGCTACTGCTCCAACTAAAGCTAATATATAACTTCCTGTCATATTAAATAACCAAACACCTGTAAATGCTCCCCACGCAAATAAACCACCGTGTGCAAAGTTTAAAACGCTCATTAGACCGAAAATAAGTGAAAGACCTGATGCTAACAAAAAAATGAGCATCCCTGTTGAAATCCCATTTACAAATAAATTGATTAACACATCCATCCTTTTCACCTCGGATTCATGTTAAGAGATTCCTAAATATTTATGACACATTTCCTTATCCTTTTTTAATTCATTCATAAAACCGTTATGAACAATTCGTCCGTTATCCATAATGTAAAAATAATCGCCAATTTGACTAGCCATCATAAAATTTTGCTCAACAAGTAAAACTGTTGTTTTCTCTTTCATCTTCAAAATAGCTACCATTAATTTCTCCACCATTATCGGGGATAGCCCTTTGCTCGGTTCATCAATAAGTAATAATCCATCACTATTAATAAACGCTCTTGAAATAGCCAACATTTGCTTTTGCCCTCCGCTCAAGAGCCCACTTTTCTTATTCCAAAACTGCTTTAAATCCGGAAATAGTTCCAGCATCCACTCTATTTTCACTTCTACTTCTTCACCTTTTCCCCTAGCAAGGGCGAATGTTTCTTCTACTGTCAAATCATGAAAAATACCTTGATTTTCTGGTACATACCCTATTCCTTTCCTTGAAATTAAATGTGTAGGTAATCCACTTACTTTTGCACTATCATAATAAATTTCACCATCTGCAATCCGGTGAAACCCCATAACTGAACGTAATGTCGTTGTTTTCCCTGCCCCGTTTCTACCAAACAGTACAGTAATCGTCCCTTTCTCAACACCAAGAGATACTCCTTGCAAAATATGAAACTGATCTAAATACGTTTCTATATTATTTACTTGTAATAGTGCCACTATATAATCCCCCTAAATAAGCACTTTGTACACGCTCATCTTTCATAATTTCTTCTGGCAATCCTTCAGCCAATAACTCTCCATGAAATAAAACGATAAGATGATCTGACAAACCTAGTATCATATCCATTTTGTGTTCGATAAGTACAATTGTGCTCTCTGGATGTTTCTTAATATTTTCAATCACTTGTAATATAGCAGGGACTTCCTCAACCGAAATACCTGCCGTCGGCTCATCAAGTAATAACACATCCGTTTTTAAAGCTAATAACATCGCAAGTTCTAGCTTTCTTTTCTCTCCATGTGCCAAATCTTTCGCTAATACGTTCTCTTTCTCGTGAAGTAATACTGTTTTTAAGAAACGTCTCGCCTCTCCAACTTGTTGCTTTAATTTTGCTGGACTCGGGAAAAAACTATAGTAATCTTGTACGAATGATTGAACACTTAAACGGACATTTTCAAGTACCGTTAATTCTGGGAATATGTTTGTAAGCTGAAAAGAGCGACCGATTCCTAAGCGTGTTCGATCTGAAATCGATAGTTTTGTAATATCTTGCCCTTTAAAATACACTTCACCTGTTGTGGGTGAAATCTGTCCACTTAGTAAATTAAATAATGTTGTCTTCCCCGCACCATTTGGCCCGATAATAGAAATGAGCTTTCCTTTTTGGACAGTTAAATTTACATCTTTAATAACTTGATGTTCACCAAAAGATACACTAAGATTTTTCGTCTCTAGCAAATGTGTCACGAAATCCCTCCCTTTAAAGCCGTGAGTATGAAAGAAATATGTATAAAGAGGGTCCCCCCTCTTTATACAAAAACAACAGAAAATTCAGTCTATTTATTTTGAACTGGTGGTTCTGTTTCTTTCATCGTTAATTCTCGCTCTAACACTGGCACTGGATAATCAACACCATCTTGCTTTTTCAATGTGATAGAATACAGCGTCTGCATCGCTTGGTGGTCCTTCTCTCTAAACTTCATCTTTCCTTTCGGTGTATCAAATTCCATTCCTTCCATTTTCTTAATCAATGTATCTACATCTGTATCACCTTTTGTTTTCTTTAAAGCTTCTACAATAGAAATTGCTGCTGACATTCCTCCCGCTGTAAACAAATCTGGCACTACACCATTAAAACGTTTTTTATGCTCTTCAACTAGCCAATCATTCACTTTATTTTTTGGAAGTGTGTGATAATATACAGAAAAACCTTGCATACCTACTAATGCATCCATTGTTTTTAATGCTGGTATATCTGGGGCACCTGTAGAAATTTTAATACCTTGCGCTTCCACATTCATATCTTTCAACTGTTTCCAAGGTGAATTTGCCCCTGCCCAAACGATAAATAAATAATCTGGTTTTGAACTAATGATATTTTGAATATTCGCTGTAAAATCTGTTGAATTTGTATCCGCGTATTGCTCATTCACAATGTTCGCACCTAATTTTTTTGCACCCGCTTTAAATGCAGCAATCCCTTCACGACCAAAAGCGTTATCTGGGGCAAATGTCGCAATCTTTACACCTTTTTTCGCAATTGCTGCTGCTCCTGCAATCGCATCTTGTGAGGAACTTCTTCCAGTTCTAAAAATATATTTATTCCAGTTCTTCCCGGTAATACTATCCGCAACTGCTGGTTCTACAACCATAATCTTTTCATATTCTTCAGCCAGTGGTAAAACCGCTAACGTATCACTTGAACTAGACGATCCAACTAAAAAATCAACTTTCTCTTCTTCTAATAACTTCGTAGCTTTCTTCACTGCTACATCCGCTTTCGTTTCTGTATCTTCTACAACAAACTTAATCTTTTTCCCATCTACTTTCCCAGTTCCACCAGTTGCATAGTCTAACCCTAATTCAAATCCGTTCACTGTTTGTTTTCCATACGATTCTAGCGGTCCTGTTAAAGAAGCAAGGACTCCTACCTTAATCGTTTTTTCATCCTCTGTACTTGTTTTCTTTCCTGAACAAGCTGCCGTTATTAATAACGAACCTAAAACACAGCCAGTAAACATTGTCTTTAGCCACTTACGTTTTTTCATCGACATTGTGATCCTCCCCATACTTTACTTTCTGATAGAATCAAACACGCCAAAATCCCCTGTCCGTAATCATGACTAACTAATTCGATAGATAATGGAAAACTCTTGTAGTACCCTCTACATTCGGCACAAATATATAATCACCTTCCTATGTAATGGAAACGGACATACAATCAATATATATTCTGCAATCCAATTGAAAATACTGTTTCATTTCAGTAATGACCATACAAAAAGACTAACTTATTTTTTTAAGTTAGTCTTTTCACCTTAATTAGAGTTAAGTTCTACTTTCTCTAATCCTTCAGCCAATCGTTTCTTATCTAGTCCTTCTCCTATTACTACCAAGTTTGTTGGGAAACCGAAATCTTGTTCCAATAAAGTTGGTACTCCGAACGAATATTGGAATAGGTGAGGGTATTTATCTCCATGAAATTTCACAAAACCTTTCACACGATAAATACTATCTGGTAAATTCGAAAGCCATTCATATAATTTGTCTTGATCAATCGGTTTCGTAAATTGATATGTCATCGTTTGTATATGTAAATGCTGTTTGACATGTAGTGTCTCATGTTCCTCATCATTTGTAAATTCAGCTTCTTCAATATCTTTTAAAGATATATTACAATATTTTGTTTCATACAATTTCGCATGATCATTTATTGCCTTTACTTCTTCAAGCACTATGTTCTTGTCTTCATCTGTTAGTAAATCTGCTTTATTAACAAGAATATGACTACCAAATTTCAGTTGCTCATGCAGTAGCTGTTGTACATTTGCACTTAATATACTTCGGTTTAACCATCTTACGGCATCTAAAACGACTACAATTGATTTCACTTCCAGGAAAGGTGCTAAAATTGGCGAGACACACGCGTCTAACACTTCAATTGGATGCGCAACACCTGTCGTTTCTATATAAATTACATCTGGTCTTTCTTGTTGATATAACGAATGTAATTGTATTTCAAGCTCTTCTTTTAACGTACAACAAATACAACCTTTAAGAAGTTCTCTTAAAACATTCTCTTTTCCAATAATATCTGTATCTACCGAGTATTCACCAATTTCATTCATTAATACTGCAACTTTTCTATTCTTCTGTTTCTCTGCTAACAATAAATTTTGTAATAATGTTGATTTTCCACTACCTAAAAAACCACCTAATATATGAATCTCCACTTTATTCATTCAACCGACCATCCATTTCTTTACTTCAAATGTATTCAAAGCGTAATAATTACGATTTATATTTATCATTTTATTAAAAGAATGACCATTTGTAAATATAAGAGATTCACTGTTCATTTACTTCATATGCAACTCTAACTCCAGACTCAATTGCCCCTTGCATCCATCCATGTGTTAATGTCGTATGCTCTCCTGCAAAGTGTACTTTTCCAGATGATGGTGTAATATACGGAAATAACTCGAGCTCTTGGCCTGGTTCGAAAGCTGTAAATGCACCGCAAGAATACGGATTTTTACTCCAGCTAAAAGATGTTCCAGTGACAAACTCACTATAGACGATGTCACCGTATATTTCCGCTAAATTTTTTAATGCGTAACGAATACGATCTCTTTGCGGGAGACTATCCCATGTTAACGCCTCATCTGCCCACGTATAACTTGCTATAACGATAGCTGGTCCTGGAGTATGAATGCCATAACTCGGATAGTATGTAAACCGTATCGGTAAATCAGTAATAGATTTTCCACCACACTGTCCCGCTTTCTCCCAAAATCTACTTTTAAACTCTATTGCAATTTTAGTTGCAGCAATATAATTTAATTCACGAATTGCTCTTCTTTTAAAATAAGAGAATAAATAGTATGGCTGAACTTCTACAAATCTTAACGCTGAAAATGGAATTGTAATAATAGCAAAATCACTTGTTATTGTAAATTGCTCTAACGTTTGCTCATGATTTCCTTGTAACATTACTTTATTATCTTCTTGTATGATTTTATCAATCTTATACGGCATTAAAATATGCTCCCTTAATTGTGGTAAGAATGCATTCGATAACTTATCCATTCCACCAGTTATTTCATAATATTTCGTTGTTGAAGTAAAAAAGATCATTTCACGTAATACTTCAATTAAGGACATTCCCATATAAGCTTCCATATCAAGAAGTACCCCGATCATATCTATTGCACCATCTGAATAATACTCCATTAAAAATGAACCAAGCGAATACGTTTTATACTTTTTTTCAACGATAAGCCAGTTTTTATCCGGTTCCTTCTTAATATAATTTAGTATTGGTTCTAATACCTCAATCATTAACTCTTCTGCCGTTTTTCCTCTTTCTTTATCCAAAACCGGATATTCAAGTACACTTGGATCATTTTCAAACACATTCAATCTCGTTTGAATGTTATTCGTGTAAATGATATCTGCAAAAGTTTTATTTATAAAAAGGTTTAAAGGCAGTTTAAATTTATAAATATACGCTAAGGTTAACTTATGGGTATCAGGGATTCTCATCGGTCCCGCATTAAAATATAAACCCACACTAAATGGTTCCCGAATCGTATACACCCTGCCACCTATTCTGTTATTTGCTTCTATAATCGTTACTTCGTGCCCAGCCTCTTTTAATAAAGAACCTGCAACTAATCCAGAAATCCCTGCACCGGCAATCGTAATCCGTTTTGGGTTATTCTTTTTAACAAGCCCTGCATGAATAATATGAAGCATCTCTTCCATTGTTAATGGGTTCCCCATGCCATTTCCCCTTTTACAAAGGATTTTACTGAATTATATTCAGTTACCTTCATTCCTATGTTTTGGGCAAGGAATTACACGGATACATTTTCAAATACTTGAATATCTTTTATAAAATGTAATAAACTAGATATGATTCTATAGAAGTAAGACGTATTATCTTACATAACAAAACCAATGAAATTGCGAGGAATTTTGAAATGAAAAAAGGTATTAACCGTGTTGTATTAGTAGGAACAGGAGCAGTTGGATGTAGTTATGCTTACTGCATGATTAACCAAGCCGTAGCTGAAGAATTTGTTTTAGTCGATGTAAATGAGGCAAAAGCTGAAGGAGAAGCAATGGATTTAAGTCATGCTG
This sequence comes from Bacillus sp. ok061, assembly GCF_900108285.1. Classification (NCBI taxonomy): domain Bacteria; kingdom Bacillati; phylum Bacillota; class Bacilli; order Caryophanales; family Bacillaceae; genus Bacillus; species Bacillus sp. ok061. The sequence continues at coordinate 12,163 of NZ_FNUW01000034.1, forward strand.
TTCCATTCGCACCAGCTCCAACCAGAGTATGGAAAGGTAGCTACGAAGACTGTAAAGATGCTGACCTTGTAGTTATTACAGCTGGATTACCACAAAAGCCAGGCGAAACACGTTTAGATTTAGTTGAGAAAAACGCTAAAATCTTTAAACAAATCGTTCGCAGTATTATGGATAGCGGATTTGATGGCATCTTCTTAATCGCAACAAACCCTGTAGATATTTTAACTTACGTAACTTGGAAAGAATCTGGTTTACCGAAAGAACGTGTAATCGGTTCTGGTACAACGCTTGATTCTGCTCGTTTCCGCTATATGTTAGGTGAGTACTTCAATATTGGTCCACACAACATTCACGCTTATATTATCGGAGAACACGGCGATACTGAACTTCCTGTTTGGAGTCATGTTTCCGTTGGTATCCAAAAACTACAAACACTGCTTGAAAAAGACAACACGTATAATCAAGAAGATTTAGACAAAATTTTCATAAACGTCCGTGATGCAGCTTACCATATTATTGAGCGTAAAGGCGCAACTTATTATGGTATCGGTATGTCACTTCTACGTGTTACAAAAGCAATTTTAAACGACGAAAATAGTGTATTAACTGTATCAGCTTACTTAGAAGGTCAATATGGTCAAAAAGATGTTTATATCGGGGTACCTGCTGTTTTAAATCGCGGCGGTGTTCGTGAAATTTTAGAGGTTGAATTAAGTGAAGAAGAAGAATTAAAATTTGATCACTCTGTTCAAGTATTGAAAGAAACAATGGCTCCTGTTCTTTAATTAAGATAAAAGCAATCCAATTTATTTTGGATTGCTTTTTATTTTCATTATCTCCTATGACTTTTTAATGATTTTCTATCATTTCTTATTTTTTAGTCGCATCCTCATTATTTATATCAAGTACATCTAATAAAAAGATAAAGATTGGTATCCCGATAATAAGCCCCCATATTCCAAGGAAATGCTCTGAGAAGATAAGAATCATAAATGTATAAAAGATTGGTAAATTTGTTTTTGCAGACATAAACTTCGGATTTAAAAAATAACTTTCAAGAGCATGGATTACTGTTATGAACACGAGTATGTATACTACGTACATAACTCCGCCTACGTTGTAAGCAATGATACAAAGTGGAAACAAAGAAATAATCACACCTGCAACAGGAATCAACCCTAGTAAGAAAACCATAACAGCTAATACGAGTAGCTGTGGAAATCCTAAAACAATTAATGCAATGACAGTAAGAATACAATTTACAACGGCAATTAAAAACTGAGCTTCAATTACTTTTCCGAACGATCTTGCAAATCTTTCACCAAAATATGCAATTTCCTCATAAAAGATTTTTAACTTACTATCTTTAAACTTAGATGTAAATGTAATAATACGCTCTTTTTCTAATAAGAAAAATAAGCTTAAAATTAGAGATAATAATATTTGTAAACTTACCTTCCCTATATTTGCTATTGATTGATATATGACGTCTACACCTTGTTCTATATATTTTGATACTTCCATCCCATTAATTGTCGAAAGTGCATATTTAACGATTTCATTATCAGGTGGATTTTGAAAAAATAGTTTAAATTGATAAATTAATTGTGAAATTTGTATCGTCAGCACAGGTAAATATTTATATAACGTTGTGCCTATAAAGGAAACTAGTATTATATATAAACATGCAATAACAATTTTCCGGTTTACTTTCAATTTTCTTGAAATAAAACGTTGAAATCGATCCATTAAAAACGTCAGTATAAACGTAATTAATATTAAATTAATCATACTTTTTAATGCGTATAATACAAGCGCTACTATTATTAAAACGAGAAACCGTTGAAACCCTCTACTTCGAAAAAAACTCTTTACTTCATTCATTAAGAATTAACCTCCCCCTTCAATGGATGGAAATTGAATATATTACATTTTATGAACTCCTATAGACAATCTTTCTTACTAATTGAGAAGAATCCTTTTTTTCTTTTCATATTGTTAGATTCGTTTAACTGGAATCCACCAACATAATTTCGGTGGATTCCAGTTATTTTTCATATAATCTTTTATAAACTAGGCGATTTTCTATTTTTAGACTGCTGTTCATACGCATATCCAATATTGAAAAGCTCTCTTTCACCAAACTGTTTCCCTACAAACACTACACCGATTGGTTCTCCATTTTTATCATATCCAGCAGGAACCGCTAATTCCGGATAACCAGCTACAGCTGATAGAAGAACTTCATCGTTATTAATCATAACTAGAGCATCCAAACCTTTTTCTACTAAATACCTATCTAGCTCTTTTCTTGCATTTTCTTGACTCGTTTGCACTACGTTTTCAAACTCTTCTTTCGTTATAGCAGATTTTTCAGACCCCTCAATTAATGTTTGTCCGTATTTTATTCGTCTTTTACTATCCTTTTTATTAAACGCTATAATCTCTTCTAACGATTTTACCGGTACATTCTTTTGCTGTGAAAGATAGTCGTTTACATTATGCTTGAACTCATATTCTAATGTTTGCAAATTATCTACACCCTCAGCACTTAACTGGATATTATCAGTTAATATCGCACCTGCATCTTGAAGGTCTTTTCTAATTTTTTCTGCTACTGCTTTTCTATTTTCATCTTGTTGGTCTACAGAAAAAAGAAGTCCTATCTTTTTCCCTTTTAATCCATCTATTGATAAATCCTTTGTATAATCAATTCTTTCTTTATCTTTCATTTTTTCTGTCATAACATCTTTTTCGTCATAACCTATCATTGCATTAAATAACGTTGCTGCATCTTTTACCGTTCTTGCCATAGGTCCTGCTGTATCAAGAGTTTCAGCTAACGGAATAATTCCTGTTCTGCTTACCATACCTAAAGATGGACGTAACCCAACTACTGATTGCTGCGCCGCGGGTGCAACAATCGATCCCGTCGTTTCTGTTCCGATTGCAAGCGGTGCAAAATCTGCCGCAACTACTGTAGCAGATCCTGAACTTGATCCTGAAGTATCGAATGTGATCGGACCGTACGGATTTAAATTTTGTCCTTTCTTCCCACTATACCCACTTCCTCATATGTCAATAAGGATAAAAATATTATTCTTCAAATCTATATACGATGTTTATCACACCATCTTGACTTACTTCTATTCTTGTAATCAATTTTTTAAAAGTTGAATACAGGTCTTCGGACTTCTCCAGCAATTCGAATGCTTCTTTCACTTTCTGCTGCTCAACTACTAAGGTCTTAACATCATCTAATTTTAATATTTCTAACTCTTTTTCTTTTATAATTTTTTCAAAATTTTTATCTCGTTTAGTAAAGGTTTCTTTATCAATCGGTCCACCGTCTAAATACAAATCTAATAAGCGTTCCCTTTTTATCTCTAGTTCTTTCTTTTCTTTTCTTAATTTCTTCTGCTTTTCTTGATGTTTATCTGTGTCATTTAAGTTAAATACCTTTTCCAAGTCATTTTCTTTTTCTTTTAATTTTTGTAGTACAAACAAGCGTAAATCACTATACTGTAGTCCAGAGTGTTTGACACATCCACGCGCCCCCATTCTCTTATACCTACCGCATATTAAATAACAATAATAACGTGTCTCCCCTTCTTTATTTTTATACATTCTTTGTTGTAAGGCTAACGGTGTCCTACAATGAGCACAACAGGCTAGCCCTCTTAATTCGTTTTTTATTGCTACACGACGTTTTGTTTTTTTATCTGTTTTTGAATTATTTACTCTATCCCATAGATCCCGCGTAATTATAGCCGGATGATGATTTTCAAATACTACCCATTTTTCTTTAGGATTTATAATCATCTTTTTTCTTCCATCTACTTTTACTTCTGCATACTTCTGCATTATATAATCACCTTTATATGCAGCATTTGTAATTATCGCTCGTATACTTGGATAGGCCCACAACTTTCCAGTTCTTGATGGTACCCCCATATCGTTTATTGCGTCTGCAATCTTCATGTAACCTAATCCATTGTCGTATAATTCGTACATCTTCCTAACAAGTTCAGCTTCTTCCTCATTAATCGTATATTTTTGATCTACAATTTTATATCCATATGGCACTATCCCCCCGGTATACTCACCTCTTCTTACTTTAGCAGCTAACGCTGCTGATACGGATACGGATACTGTCTTAGGTAATTGGGATGCGAACATGGCATACATCTCAAATTTTAAGTCGTTTTTCCCCTCATAATAACTGTCGTAACCTTCTTCAATTGTCACTAAACGAACACCATGTCCTAAAAGTATCTCCTTAATTTCTAATGCATCTCTTAAATCCCGCCCTAATCGGTGGATAGACTTAAAAACAACCGTATCTAATTCTTTTCTTCGAACCTTCTCTAAAATCAACTGCATCGCATGTCTTTCTAACCACGCCGTTCCAGATACAGCTTCGTCTTTATAAATTGAATTTTCATCCCACTCATACCCGTTTTTTTCGATCCAGTATCTACAAATATCAATTTGATTCTCAATCGATGAAACTTGTTCGTCTCTATCCGTTGATACACGTACATATACAGCATATTTCAATTCGTACACACCTCATCCTCTTACTAAATTCTTATGACTACAGTATATAGCCCTCCGGATATACTGGCAATCTATTACCAATGTAAAAAGACGACTTTCTACAGTCGTCAAAATAAAAATATATAAATCTCAAAAATTTAGGAGGGGGTAAACAATACACAACAACATCTAGTAAAAACAAAAACAAAAAAGAACCCCCTCTATAAAAAATATACCTTATATATATAATATAAATATATAACTTATAAATATATATTATATATAGAGTATATTATTAGTAATAATATATAAGTATTATTACTGTTAGGGTTCTAAGGTTTTAGTCTACATCTTCCTCTGTAATATCATTTCCCCATCTACCGTAATCATATGGAAATTCGTTCGCCATGTACTCATCGTGACATTCTTCATGAAAGATACCGTATTCAAAATTATTTTTTACCCATTCTCCTTTTTTTAGTGTACGTTTACACCATTCGCAAATCGTGCTTCCTTTTGGAGCTATATATTCACCGTTAACTTTGATAGAAGTCATATAATTCCCCTCCTCATTTCTACTTTGAATCCAATGCTTTTTTAGAATTCAATTCGCACCAATATTTATAAGCTTCCCTATTTAATTCCCAGTATAAATGTTCATAGTGATCGCGCTGGAATTCAGTTGCTGCTAATCGTCTTTTCAAGTCATCAATTACAGCATCCTTATTGATTGGATTGATTTGTGGAGGTGGTAATAAATTCATAGGTGAATCACCTCTTCCTTGTAATTAGACCACTAAACAACTTTCTGTGCGTTTCAGGCTGTAAATCCAGTAACCTTATAACCTTTTCAGCACTATCCAGATCCGGTGCATCGATAATATTGTTTCGCCACATCCATCGTTTACTGTCTCTTTTACTTTGATAAACCGCACCACTTTCGCCGTTAATCCACAACCGGTTATTACACCCTAAAATGTTTACACGAGTCCAGTAATTTTTCATCATGAAACACCTGGAACCACATAAACTTTCGCATACACATCGTATTTAGCTGCAAGTTGCTCCAGCTTTTTTTGTCTGTATTCTGTCATAGTAAAGAAATGAATGAGAGGTATTTTTCCGTTGTATTTGTTTTTGTAGTATAACGAAAATTCCCTATACCTGATCATCTTTTCAGCGTTCACAATCATCATTTGCGTACGATCTATTTCAACAGCATTTAGTGTACCTTCTCCATCCCTGAACTTCACATCAGGAATAATTGTCTTCTTTTTATCATCTATTTTATAACGTATAGGTGTTTCTATCTGCCAGTCGTCGGGACAAAACAGATAGAGCCACGCTTCATTTCTCATTAAGCTGTGTGCTAGTCGACTATTTGGTACAATCTTCTCAGTATCGTCGAACAGTTCACGGCCCTTTTTATTTAAATAATACACGTACTCTTTTTGGTACACTGTGTTATTTACATAAGGACTGAGGTCTTTTAAAATACGATTCGCGTTACGAACCCCTCCCATATCGTGCACCGCCATTAGATGCCTACGTGTTGCGAATTTCAGCTTTCTAATCGAGGTCAGAATCGTCATCTGACGGTTTATTTTGATATGTGTCTGGATGTTCATCTTTTTTCACCTCGTATTGTTTTAGATGTTCCCACATCATTTCATCGCTAATAAACGGTACCTGCAGCTCAGTTAGTCGATCAGTTTTATAAATAGCTCTACCAGGTAAGGACGGCAATGTTTCTAGTCCCGATTCATCAAGAACAACCTCAGATGCCTTATATGTTGGTAGCCGAAAACCTAACTTCGCATCAGACATCTGCTTTACTACTGATGGAATTGATGTGACTGTAGGATACTGTGTAGCTAAAATCAAACGAAATCCTAAGCCGCCCGATACAGTCGCTATATAACTAAGTATGTACTGACACTCTTCTCTAATTTTATTAATGGGACGTGGTAATCCTTTGGCCGGAGCAAGTACGGCACCCTCATCAACAATAACGAAATACCGATCTTTTTCTTTTGTTTCAACAATATTTTTGTAACCATTTTCCTTCATGAATTTTCCACGCTCTTCGATTTTTTTCATTATTTGTTTTAGTACTTGATGTGCTTTTTCTACAGAGTCAGCCACTTCCACCACCTGCTTTAAGCCGCTAAACTCACTAAATTCTAATCCCTTTTCCTTTAAATCAATTAAATATACGTGAGCATTTTCAGGGTTCGCCTCAATCAAAGTAGTAAGTAGTACTTTCATAAATACTGTTTTCCCCATTCGTGTAAGACCACCTAGTACCATATGAGGAGTTTTATCGAAGTCATGATAAATTAACTTCTCGAGGCTTTGCCCCATCGGTACTTGCCATTCACCTTTTTTTACTAGCCCCTCATCCCAACACCACTTTTGTGGGATACGTTTACTGAATACCCGAATCATTATCTTGTAGTTATCGTATTTGATACGTACAGGCTTATTTAATCCTTCACTTACAACATCCTCAACCTTTTGTATTAATTTAGATGGCATCCCTAACGGGAGTTTATATACATAAGTCGTACTACGATCATCTTCTTTTCTTTCGAGAAAAACCGGATAATGTAATTTTTCATCCTTCCTAATTGCAATTCCACTTACTTCAAAGAATACTTGTATCTTCTTTCTATCATCCTCTTTACCTTTTAAACTATCATTTAGCAAAGCGTACCCGAGCGAAACTGCAGGTATTAATAACAATTCAAGCATAGGGGTTCACTCCTTATATATCCTTAAAGGATATAGTTGCTCTTTACTGGAAGATTTACATACAAGTTGTTTTTCTTATATAACAAGGTGCCCCATGATTCCAGGTTCCATTCCTTCAAAGAAACACCATTAGCACATAACGTAGAAGATACAAAAACGAGCCGGTAAGAGTTGTATACGTCGTCATACGTGGAAGCCAATGTGGAACACTCATCCCCATTTTCTCAGCTACCTTCAGTGCCACTACAGACACCCCTGTCGCTGTCCAAATTACTACAACTTCCCCAGCAAGTGTCATATCGATTCCCTCTTTCTTTTTAGTTGTAATCCTTTTGACGTGAGAATCGGTTGATACTGATTAACCATTTCATCCCATTCAAGAATTTCTTCCTCTTCCCCGTATAGATTTTCCATAATATCGTTAGATAAGCTGTAGTAACCGCGGTACTCTTTGTTGTTAGATACCTCGTGTCTTTCCATATGTTTTAGAATAGAGTTTACTTCACCTTTACCCCTGGACTCTTTATACATGCTTCTCAGTTCTTTAGAAGGATACAGATACGGCGTGTCATTCAAGTAATCATATTGCCACCTCATCGCTCATCCCTCCACTGTTTACAGTCCTCTAAGTATGCATCAATCCTTTTCTGAATCCCTATTTCGTTATACGGACCATAAGGCTCTTCTTCTCCTAATAAGTCAACGATATCAACGTAGTTTGGATTTTGTAACATATTGTGATTTGCAATGTGATTGTACAAACATCGTACTTCACCATAGTCATTTGCATCTGCGTACATGTTGTAAAGTGTTTGTGACGGATACAGTTGCATGCGATTTAAATACTTATATCCAGGTCTCATTGTTCCTCACCTTTCCCTTCTTGATGTCCTTTTTTCCACTTGGTATTCCTCGTGGTATTAATGTGGCATTGGTATAGGTATATGACCTAGAAAGAAGGATTTTGCAAGTCCACATTAAAAATATAAAAAGTACAAGTAGAATTTTTTATAAGGAGTTGTATTTATGCAGAGTCATTTGAAGGAAATATTAGATAGTAACGGTATCAAATACGGTTTTATTGCAAAACAAGTAGGTATAAGTAATGCTGCTATGACGAATCTCATAAAAGGTGGATTACCTACACTGCCTGTAGCTGCTCGAATCGCAAAGGTATTAGGTAAACCAATTGAGGAGATCTGGACCATCGAGGAGTAATTCCTCCCCCTCCAGCCTTAATAAATCTTTATCTTTATTTTTCTTTTTACACTTGACTTTTGCTTTCGACGGGCAATCATGGGATGAGGGTACAGGACAACGGCTAGGGCAGAGAATGACTACCTTACAACGCTTCAAAAATAAAAAGCGTCGTAAAGTAGACGTTCTGTCAATCATGGTCTATCGGGTTAAGGAATCCGTATAGTAACACCCTGTTTAAACGCTGTAATCTCTTACACAGCTGACTTTTTACAGATAAAGCTTGTCCTATCTGCAGAAAGAATCAGGAAAGAAAATGCACTACTGGCGTATCCTTCATTACTCGTAACCTATAATTCTTTCATTATCAGCTGCTACCCGTGCCGTAACACGCCAAGCAACCGCCGTACCGTTAATGGCCGTACTCGCCTAGACTCCTAACAACGCAAACAAGGAAACGTTATTCGTTAGGACGCTTAACTTTCTGACGTTGGCTTAGCTAACCTGTTCAAGTTTAACGAGTGTTAGGTCATTCCTCGTGTGGATCCTCCTCTTAGTTACCTAAAAAAGACAATAAGAAACTAGACCTCGTGTATATCTGTTTTTTCGAATAAGAATATTCACGAGGCTGGAGGTTGTCCGATATTTAGTTAAAGAAAGAGCTTATAGCACGTGAGCTATAAGCATATTAATAACGAATAAAACCGAAGCCACAGTATAAAAACCATAAAACCAAATACAATCAGATTTTGTTTCTAAACCGAAATAGTTATTAAGAGTTTTCATTTCCGTCCCCTTTCAACCTAAAAAGTTCAACTAATTAAGTTAAATATATAACTCGATTAGTTGAACGTCAATAGGTAACCTAGAAAAGTTTACTATTTTTTGTGTAATTGTGTTAGAATACGAGATAAGATGGTTGTGTATCGGAGGAGAATACATATGATATTTACATTGGGACAGACGTTACATGAGATAGGTGTAACTAAAAATAAATTAGCTGTAGAAGCAAAAATCCGCCATAATACAATTAGTGATTTAGTAAACGGTAATGTTAGTTCTATACGTATAGATACATTACAAGCAATACTTGATACATTAAATAAGTTAGCGACTGATCAAGGAATAGAAAAAGTTTATGGTATTAAAGATGTTATAAAACATGAAAAAGACGCATAATTAGCGTCTTTTTTTCTTACAAATATTAAATAAATAAATAAATTCTTATTGTTATTTGATACAATAACCTTGCAATACACTATCATAGGAGGGAGAAAATGAGAATTAATTGGTTCAATACATTAGGGGTAGTGTTTTTTGGAACATCGTTATTATTCGCTTCTGGCTGTACGCCACAAAATAACGAAGTGGCTTCTCTAGAGGCAACACAAAAGGACGAGGAAAAAGCTAAAAAGCAAGCGGAAAAAGAAACTGAGAAACAGAGAAAGCAACAAGAAAAAGAACAAAAAGCTCAGGAAAAAGAAAAAATAAAGGAAGAAAATAAAGAGAAAGAATTTAACAAAAATATCAAAAAAATTGTTAAAAAGACCATTGGAATAGACGACGTAGAATCAGTTGAAGTAACTAAAAACTTCGATTTACCAGATCCAAACAATAAAGTGGTATTACTTAACTTAAAAAACGCTAACGATAAAGTTCTTACATGGAACGGGACTACCAATATATTAAAAAAGTTATCTAAAGAAAAAGAAATCCAAAAGGTTATTTTTGTATGGAAAACTGAGCTAACAGATACATATGGAAATAAAAAGAGCGATCCTGTAATGAAAATGAACATAGATCGCGAGAGCTTAGACAAAATTAACTTTAAAAACTTTGATCATAATAATATCCCTAGCGTCGTAAAAGATTATTGGGAACATCCTGCATATAACAAGTAGTTTAATGATGAAAGGGTGGAGTTATTTTGAGAAAGAAAAAATCCGTTTTATATGTTCGGAATGAATATTATGGAACAGAGAAAAAAGAAGATTTATTTAGTGAAGTATATGAAAAATACTTAGGAGTTAAAGTAATTATTACAAGAAAAATAGAAAAACAAACTAAATAATACGTCTTAACTAGGCAAAGATAAAAGCAGACCTAAAGTAAGGTCTGCTTTTATCTTATAGAGGTTGATGCTGGATTAATGGACGGGTTATTTATATAGAAATACTTATTAACAATCTCTTTTGAATCTACAAACGATAAAGAAATAGAATTAATAAAATCTTTGTCCCTATAAATTGAATTTACAACATGGTATAAAGTATTCGTAAAATCTTCTATTTCGTTTTCATTATAGTAACAGTAGGTTATTGCTGGATTATCTACATTCGTATTTAAAAAGTGGTAATATAACCCACTCAAAATATGATAGTCATTCTCCGGATGAACTCCAAAGAAAACAATATGACTAATTTCAGAGCACCGCATTTTATAAGATAGTATTTCTAAAGCATCAACCCTCGGCTGAGTTAACGCTTGTTTTCCCAATACAATTGAATGCATAATACCGTCTAACATTTTTGTGGTAGTATAGTCACCTAATATTATGTCATTTGTATAGTACTTATCATTACCATGTTTTAAAGCGTATGACTGATGATATGTAAAACCTTGTAACTTATTTTGAAAATGTCCGTGTAAATATGTAACAGATCGATTAGTAGTTTGTTCCAGAATTAAATCATAATTCAAACTAAATAGTTCTTTAAACCCTGCCAGCCATTGCTTTATAGAATCTTGGTCAATGTCATTTATTTTTTCTAATTTATTAATATCAATAGCTTTTCCATTCCCAAAGATAATTGTAATCATAAGTAGGCGATAATATATAGAAAAACCATTATACCTTGTTTTATACATCACGTTCGTCTCTTGCCCATGAGGCATTACGCTTTTCTCCCATCCTTTTCTCAGTAGCTTTATGAAACGATTACTTTTTTGTTTGTATTTTTTAAATTCAGGTAAATTTTCTATAAGATGGTACAACCATATAAGCGTTGGCCAATTCTCGACATTAACAGATTTGAATCCTTTTTTACTGCCAATTTCGTATATCCCTTTCGTTACCTCTAACATATTCGGTGCCACTTTAGATTTATTCAAATGTCTATTATGTTCTAGAAAATTATTAATCTTAGAATTCGTAGTAATAAATCCTGCAAAATCCACAGCATCTTCAAAAATTTTCTCTAGTTGTTTTTGGTTAAAATTACGGACATACTTCACTACATTTTTATAATTCTGAGTAATTATTATTCTTGTATCTAAGTAAGCTGTGGGGGAAATTGTAAATTCCCCTAACTTATTCAAAGCAATGTTACCTTCTTTTAAAGAATCATAAATCCCTCTAAAACAGCTGTCAAAATTCATACTAAATCCATTACCTATAATTAATCCTGTGTTGTGTGTAGAAATTAGTTCTGTAAATTGTTCAATCTGTATTTTATTCACGGTATCCCCCTCAAATCCATCGCTACCATCTTTTTATATACAAATAAAATCATATCACAAAATATTCCCAAAATAAAAAAGTAGGCTCCTATATAGGAGCCTACTTTTAGCTTACTTTCACATATATTGGACTAGCTGTAATATAGAATACTTGTCCACGTGAATTATGCACTTTATATTGCGGTGAACCATTTACATTTATTTTTGCATCAATTGTAAATCCTAATCCAGCATCTACAGAGCCAGCAACATCTTTATCCTGCCAAGATGGAGCGTTATAGAAACGTAGATTGTTAACTTTTGAAACAACGCGCTTTCCAACAATAGAAGAATCTACTGTGCTTTTCTTATTAAACTTCACATAAGATGAATCATTTTTAATCCACTGATCTCCACCAAGATTTAACCAGCCATCCTTTTCCGCCCACACAATATAAGATTCTGGTTTGTTTAGTTGACGAATTTTAGAATAGCTTGTACCTGGTCCTTTACGTAAGTTAACGTTGTAACCTTCAATATAGGCGATACCGTCTGTTACTGCTGTGGGTACTTCTGCTGGTTTATATGGCTTTTCAGGGACAGAAACATCCACGCTAGAATTATTGTATGCTCGTTGTACGTCTGCTCTAAATTGAGCTTCTGAAACGCCATGAGACTTTAAGTAATCAATTGGATCTTCATGATCTGTACCACCAAGGTAATGAGTTACATCACTATGTGTCCATAATCCTTTTTCTACAGATAGCCCACGGTCACGTAAGATTTTAGCTAGTAACTTAACATATTTGTCATAGCTGCGGTTAAATTTTGTATAATCCGCTGTTTCGCATAACTCTACATGTACAAATCGTTTATTAGCAGCAGGACCGCCACCATAAGCAATGTATTTTGTATCAGCAATTTGGATTGTTTCGTCCCAATCGACTGCATAGTGAACAAATGCATTTCTCCATGTTCGAGACTCATATTTTTGAATATTAATAGCTGGAGCTTCTGGAGTTGCTGTAGAATGTGCTACAACCCCCTCATAAGCACCTACACCATAACGGTATGGTTGTTTCGGTAAATCAGGAATAATAAGCGTTCTATCAGCAAAAGCACTTGTAGCAAAAGAACCAGCAAGTACTAGAATCATAAGTAACGAGGTAATATGTTTCATTGTCTTTTTCATTTAGCATCAACATCCTTTTTCATAATTTTTGTATGGTCAAATAATCCACTTGCTGATAGTCCAATGATGATTCCCTGGAATACATTTGTTTTGATATCTCCGCCCATAAATAAAACGCCTAGCATAATGCCAAGCGTTAAATTTAGTAACGGAACATATTTTGTTTGTAATCCAATTGTTTTTCCAATCTGTGAAAGACCTACTACAATTCCAATCATTACAGTAATTTCAAACATTACATACCACCTCCTTTCAAAAAGAAAGTGAGAGCTGCTCCAACAATTCCACCGACAATAAGTCGTAAAATCCAGGTAGTATTGGCGCTGATTTTATCTAACTGCTTGTTGATATTATCAATATCTTTCTCGTTACCTGTTGTTCGTATTTCTAACCCTTTAATCTCTAAACGAATGTCCTTGATCTCTTGTTTAATTTCTTGAACATCGTTTCTTACATCTTGTAACCCTTCCATTTTGACCACCCCATTTCAAAATAAAAAGAGAGACTCTTGTCCCTCTTTCATAAGTGCATTTAAACAAACAGTCTAAATACCGCCTTTTAATATTAACCCTAGAACTGCCATCACTATTGCACTAATCACAATTCTTAAGATCCAAGTTGTATTTGTGCTAATTTTTTCTAATTGTTTATTAATTGTTGAAATGTCTTTTTCATTAATGGTTGTACGAGTTTCTATATTACGAATATCACGCATAATTTCTTTCTGTTCTGATTTAAGTCTATCAATCTTTGCATAAACATCTTCCATATATTCACATCCCTCTAGAATCTATATAAAGCAATCTCTACATACTATGAGACAACCCTTCTCACTGTGAATATATGAAAGTCATTTTTTATCAAGGCCGTACTTTGTGCAAAATAAAAAAAGACCAGCTTATGGCTGCTCTGGCTTTTCATTTATTAATTTTTGTACTAATACCTTTAATTCATCAATTTCAGCTTTCATTGAAACTTTCTCAAGTTTTTCTGCTTCAAGTTGTTCTTTAAGAGTGTCAACTTCCTGCTTCCACATACCGTGGTCAAATTGAAGATTTTTAACTTTAAAGTCAACTTCTTGTATTGCTTGAATAGAAATTGCAACCGAGCTATAAAGTAGTACAGCGTCTTTCTCTGGTGTGGTGAATACATCGTCAGAGTCCTCTCCAATCATACCGTAATAAATTGGAAGTGTAATAGACTCCCCTGACTCGAAGCGTTCGACATCTCTTATAAAGTGATACTGTTTGATGTTTACAGAGTTTATTTTATCTAAAGCGGAGAATGGAAGGTCTTCTATGTCCGTTTTAAGCGTACGAGAAGAATTAGGGATAAATTCTTGCGCCCACATACGCCCTGAAGCAGATATATTTTCTTTAGCTCGCAGTGTTCTTAACTCTATATCTCGCCATCCATTACCATACACATCTTTAATTTGTAAACTCATATCATAGCCTGATACGAGACTTGCTCTTAGCATTAATCTTCCCATGTTTAAATCATGATCATTAACGCCATTGGCAAAGTATATACTGTTACCAGTACTTTTTCTATCAAAATGAAACTCACCATAGTCATTTTTAAAATAATGTGGCTCTGTGGTCGTCACTATAAACTTTCCGTATCCCCGCGCCCATCCCACTGAGTTAAAAACAATGTCATTCAAATTATCAAAATATAATCTTCCGTCTGCATATGCATACAGATGTCCACCATCATTTTGCATTTGGATAAATGATGACCATCTACTATTCCCTTCCGCATTGTTTCCTTTAGATATTCCAAGTGTAGCCCAAGCTTTAGATGGTTCTTCAACGCCATTAATTCGTGGAGTCGTTTGATAAATATAGAACGAACCTGCGCCAGCGAATTTTCTATTATCAGAGCCAAGTACGAATGACGGTTGGATACTTCCATCAGTTGTTTCCATAAATCCTATATAGCCACGCGGTCTATCTAAATCAAAAATTTTCATGTCTTGCTTATTTATTTCAACAAATCTATTTCCACTCGTTTTAAGTGTTACCCCTTCTAAAACTTGTCCTTTAATATGACTTGCTGTAATAAAACCTTTTAAGTTAATTCTGTTCGCATTCAAAGTAATGTTTTCTTTACTCATATTAAATGCTGCGATTACATCATTTTCTTTTACAGATATACTAACGCCCTTTTCAGTTAACTGAAGACGGGTTTCCATATCTCTTACATAAGAATCTTTTGCAAATTGTCCATTTGCTTGTTCTATTGTATATACTTCTGTCTTTTTTGCTGCAGCATTGATGCCCAGTTCATTGATAGTGAAACGGTTATCAATTAAAGTCATCTTCTGGTTAAATTGTTCAGTTGCAAGTTTGTTAGCCAATTCATCTAATAAATCTTGTTTATTCTGATTAACTGTTTGCTTCAACTCTGGAATCTTAAACCCAGCAACATAATCCTCTACTTGTTTAAGCTCAACTTTACCTTCCAGTGCTTTCGCAGTATTTTCCCATCCAGCTTTCGCCTCTTGTAATTGTCTTCCTTGTTCTGTCTGTGTATTTTGTATTAAAGAGACATTTTGTTTAATGGTAGTTGCATCTTTTTCTACAGTAGCAACACGCTTATCAAATCCACTTTGATTGTTTTCTACTTTTGTAATTGTTTCTTTAATTCCATCCACGCTTTTTGCGATTTCAGTTGTTTTCTGAGTGAACTCATCCGTTGTTACCTGTTCTTCAGGCGGTGCTGTCCAATCTTGCGGCTTATTCCCTTTATACAAGGCAACCCATTCCACAATAGATTTCGTAGTACCACTCGGATAGTTATATAAGCTTAACTTTCGTTCATTTCCACTTGTAGTTGCAACTGCTTTGAAGGTTACATACGTTATTCCATTCGCGTAAACACTTGTTGCATATCCAACATTGCTAGACCCGCCATTCTGCCAAATTCCAAATTTCTGCCCCTGTGGGACACTCCCTTTAATTACAAAGGTATATTCCTCACCCGCAACGAAATTTTCAGTTAGAGAATATTGATTGATTAGATAGTCTGTTTTTTCATATTTAACATTTGATTTTAATACAAGGTTACGTCCACCAGATTTATCACTATTAACCTTTGTTTCTACACTCGTTAACTTCTCACTGATTTTCCCAGCTTTTTCTTCTATTTCAGTAGTTGTTTTCTTAAGCTCACTTGTTGTTTGCTGCACATCAGAAATAGTCTTCTTTGTACCTTCTACAGTTTGTTCGACTGTATTTAATTTATTGCTGATATCATTATCTTTTTTTGTTAACGATTCAATAGAAGTTTTAAATCCATTAGAATCCTGTTCAAACTGAGTTACTTTCTTATCAATTTCACCTTGTTTATTTTCAATATTAGAAATTGTACGACTGACACCTTGTAACCCTTCCTGTACTTCGTTGAATTGTCCTGTAGCTTGATTTTGTGCTTCTTGAACCTTTTTGTTTAATTCTGTTTTTGTAGATTCGATATCCTTATTAACCTGCGCTAGTGTTTCTTCCTTGATAGTTTCTGGATCAGGAACAACCGATTCCCACGCTGCACCTGTCCATATTTTTAAAATACCAGGCTTCCCATTACTAATATCACGCCAAAGTGTTTTATAAGGTTTAAGTCCTGTTGTTGGTGGATTTTTAGCTTCAATGATTTCTACCGTGTTATTTTTAAGATTCTCTTGCACTTTTTCAGCCAATGTTTTCGCTGCTTCGGATTCTTTCTTAGCATCACTAGCTGTTTCATTTGCATCTTTCACTAATTTATCTAACTGATCTATCAGTTCTTGCTTACTTCCCAGTGAACTAAGAATACGATTGTATATCTTTCGTAGTTCTTCATTTGGATCAGTAATTTCACAATAATCACCAAACACATATTTATCTTGTGTAGGATCTGTAAAAGATTCATCACCAGCAATCACACGTGCTTCAAGGTATAACTTAGGCGTGAAGCCTGTATCCTTGATTCGGATTGTATCGCCCTCATTAATTAGTTCATGTGCTAGACCAAAAATACGTCCAATCGATTGTGCTTCTACTTCATAAGAAACTGAAGTATTGACACGCTTCTTTAATTCCGTTTTCATCAAAGTCAGTAATCGTTGTGATGTCATATTTTGGTCTTCTGTTTCTGGAGTGTAGAAACCAAATTTATGTTTACCATGCGCATTCCAGCGTTGAAAGGCATCACTATCTGTAATATAAAGAAGTCCTTTATTGATGCTCTCAATTGTGATAAGTTTGTCACCTTCGCCCCGTACAAATCCGACTAAGGCCGTACAAATATCTCTGGAATGTTCAATACGTCTAACGCCTACTAAGTCTTTTCCCAGAGTTATTTCCTTCCCTGTTTCTCTTCCTCGTTTCTTTATCATATCAACGTACCATCCAGTAATTCGAGAACCAGATACTTCAACACGATATTGTATTTCCAACTCAAACAAAGCCGCAATTTTCTTTAAAAAAGTGAGGGGATCGATGAATTCATCGATCGTCATCGTGTGGAATGAAGAATAATCAGTTATTCCACGTTGCCATTTTGAATCGGCAAGAGCGATATCAATAAACGTATTAACTGTTTCGCTCTCTATCCGTTGAGGTTTAATAATCCCATCTTTAGCTATTTGAACCCAGGCACCAGAAGCATGTATAGTGAGCGATCTATCATCAGAGTCTTTTTCTACTTCATTATTGATAACATATGGAACAATGCGACCATCACGCACTTCCTTTAAAACTAAGTTCTGCTGCTGTAATGTAACTGCATGTGGAGTGCCGTCAAAAGTTTTGAACTCTAGCATATCAATATTATTCTTGATTTCCCAATGACGTTTATCTTCCCAGTAGTCCTTTGGTTGAATAGCGGATAGAATTTGATCTGTTTTAAAATCAACAACATGAAGTAATCCGCTTGGTGTTCTCATCTAAATCGCTCCCTATATTTAACTTTTGCTGTTCCGATATCAGATGGCATAATTTCAAGTGTATTAATACCTTTATTGATAACAGGGAAATTACTAAAAATATCTTTTATGTTAATAGCGTTTTTCCCTTCAATACTGACATGACTGCTTTCTGTATCAATCACGACTTTGTCACCAACATCGAATATATAAGGCGGTGTATTTTGATTATTTAAATTCACTTTCCAAAATTTCAAATCAGAAACTGACATCGCTTCTACTGGCGGAACATCTTGCCACTGCATGATACTAATCTGTATTTGAGCTGCTTTTTCCATATGTTTATTGTCTTTATCGGTCCATCTTGCAAAGCGCTCTGAATCATCTTTTTCTGTTCCAGGAAGAAATTTTGAAATATAAGCCTCCCAATCATTACCGGTTCTAGCGATCCACAACCTACCAAAATACTGATTCCATGTATTCGGGTAATCGCCACTCTCATAGATCAAGCCTGTTTTTCCTGGCTTATTATCATATCCAATTACCATCGTTCCAAAATTTTGTTCAGCCTGCCAATAAAGATCATTCATAGCAATTTTCGAGATAACTTTGCTATTTTCATCGAGTATCGCTATCTCAACCCGTCCCATTTCGTTAATCTTTTTACTCTTACATGTAACATAGGCTTGCATAATAAAATCTTGTACTGGGCCACCAGGGATACTTTTTTTAACAGCTGCACCGTGCCATCCTTTTCCCGTTCCAGCCCCAAAATCGGAACAATAAAATTGATATTTATCTGATTTCATTTCACCAACCGGTTCCCCATCTTCCATTGAGCTGACTTTACTCCATCCGACCGTAGTAGCCATTTCATCCCATACTATACGTTGATTCCTTTCTACGGGCTTTTCCACAGTTTTTAGTGGCATACCAATACGAAAATAATCTCGATCACTTAAGGATACCCCGCCGAACCATACATCTAAAAAAGTGTTTGGCTTTGTAATATCAATTTCAATGATAGGATTAGAATGAACTGTTCCTTTATTTTGGATATTAGCAACTAACCCGTTAACGTCTTTTTTAAATTCAACGGTTTGCTCTTTTCCTAACTTATATGGCATTGGACATATTAGTGTAATAGTTGCTTGATGAATATTAGATTTTTCTAAAGTCTCCGCTACAGATTCCTTAATCCCGTAATACACAATATCTGGCTCGTCGGTGAAGGTAATTTTTACAGGTTCTTCTGTATCTAATAAACCATTTAATTCATCTATCCGTTTCCTTAGTTCAAAAAGAGAGACCCCCTTAAGAGAGAAATCTACTTCTAATACTCTCTTGGGAGTCCTTTTACTTAAAAAATATGAACCTGGGCGGTGAGGTACCGTTAACTCGTTAATTTCGTCACTTAAAATCCCGCGACCTCTTATATCGTTAACCATAAAAAATCCTTTTTCGTATTTTTGCGCGAAGTATTCTTCTAAATTAATTCCATTAAAAACTAACAATCTACCGCCCTCCTTTAAAATACTTCTTTCCGTTTTTTCACAGCCTCTTGCTCTCCAGTAATATCATCAACGAACCTATTAAACTCTTGTCTACCAAGCTGTATATTAATATACGCAGGTTGTCTTTCACTAGCTGTAGAATTTGAAGCAGTTCCGGAATCCGCATTTCCTGAGCTTGCTTGTGGTTTAGCTGTCTGGTACGCACCAAGTCCTCTTGGCATTCCGTATACAGTCTCTACTTGTAAAGCTTCCGGTTTCATCCATTCAGTCATTTGTTCGGTTGTTCTTTGTACAGCGCCTTTCATTGCATCAATACCATTAATCCACCCTTTCATCATATTGACACCAATGAAATCCCTGAACCAACGACTCGGTGAGTGAATCGATAAAAGTCCTGAAATTTTATCTTTAATTCCATTTCCGATGTCCGTAATTTTGTCCCAAATAGCCCCAGCCATAGAGCTTATTCCGTTTAAAAGCCCCTGCATCATATTTTTTCCTATGCTTCCTAAATCGATTCCGCTTAGGAATGACTTTACATTGCCAAAAATTTGAGTCACTGTGTTATAGATAGAATTTAGGATGTTAGATGTCGCTGACTTAGCCGCATTCCAAATTGAGGAAATGATGCTACCTGCTGCATTCATAACAGATGAAATGACTGAACCTATACCTGAAAAAATTGAACTTACTAGAGAACCTATCGCTGATAAAACACTAGAAAAAATAGATTTCACTAAATTTAGCCCACCAGTCACGACCGCAGAAATTAAATTTATTGCCCCTTGGATGATATTTCCGATTAATGACATTACACTCGACGTAATGCCTTTCACCGCGTTCCACGCTCCACTCCAATCTCCTTTTAAAACTGAAGTGAAAAGCTTTATTATGTTAGTGATTATCCCAATAGCAGAGGTTATTACGCCCATAATAGCTGGAAAAACTGCCTGAACAATCGACAAAATAAATTGAATCGCCGGGATCACTACGCCTTTTATTATTGTCGCTAGACCTTCAAGTATCGCAGTCGCTACGGGAATCGCCGCTTGAATTATCGAAACTATCACCGGGAAAACCGCCTGGACTATTTGCAAAATTAAAGGAATAACCGTAGTCGCTATGATAGAGATTACCTGACCTAATAATTGAATAATCGGAATCGCAACGGAAATCGCAGCAGCAATAATCCCAGCTATTACTGGGAAGACCGCTTGTACCGCCTGGAGAATAATCGGAATTACTGATGTCGCTATGATAGATAGGACCTCTCCAAATCCTTGAATCAGCATTCCTGCTATACTAAACACCGTCTGGATTACTTGTAAAATAATAGGGAATGCCGTTTGAAAAGCTTGAGCGAATATCGGTAAAACTGTAGATGCTAACTCAGTAAAAATTTGAGCTACTTGTTGTATAGCTTCTGTTATCAATGGCATAATTTCTATTGTCGTATCAGCAAACATCTGAATTAATTCAGTAATCATAGGCATTACTTCTTGTATTACTTGCCCAAAAAGTTTAAATAAATCAGACGCTAAAGGTACTACGGCTTGGATTGTTTCTCCAAACAAACGGAATAAGTCGAGTGCTATCGGTACTACAGCTTGTACTACTTCACTAAACAAACTAGCTATTGTAGCACCTAACTCACCAAAAGCCGTACCTAGCTCAGAAAGAGCAGGTCCAAGTGTAGCGAAGCTTTCTGCTATAACTTGTCCCGTTTTCGCAAATTCAGGAGCAAGTGGTGCAAATGCTTGTGTAATCCCTTGAGCTATCGACTGAACAACCGGCAAAATCGCAGACATCACAGAACTAAAAATTGATTGTATAGACTGCCAAGCCGACATAAAAGCAGACTTCACTTGATCATTTGTATTTATCAATTTAAATATCGTAGCACCTAAAGAAGCTACAATAGCGATTACCCATCCTACGGGGCCTGAAACACCTAAAAACGATAAGCCTAAACGTACAATTAATGGTGTTAAAGTAGCTATCGTATTCCCTATTGAAGAGAAGGACATTTTTATAAAATCAATTACTGGAGAAAGAGCTGATCCAATTCCAGCAAATGCTGAACCAAGTCCTGATATTGCTGAACTAAACGCACCACTTATCCCCTGACCAAATTCACTAAATTTCGATTTTATTACAGCTAGCGAAATCTCTACAGCTGTTGCAAAACCAGAAAACACTTGACCCGCTTTAATTAACCCTGCCTCTAATGCTGCGCCGATTGCTGTACCCATTGCTGAAAATTTTTCCGGTATTGTCCCAAGATAAGAACCTAAAGAATCAATAGCAGATTTCATAGCTTCAACTGCCGCTACTGTCCCACTTTTTATTGATTGCCACGCATTATTAACGGCATTTCGAAAAGTCTCATTATGTTTGTATAGTTGAACTAGTGCTACACCTACCAAGCTTAGAATTGCAATCGTTGCTCCGATTGGTCCTGTTAGAAACACAAAAGCTGCACGCAGTGCTATCATGGCATTTCTAGCAATAAAAGCTACAGCTGAACTTTTACTTATATAATTAGCTAATTTACCAAATAGAATCATCGTTGTACCTACAGCATTTGCTACCATACCAATTACCGTTGCTATAATTAAAAAAGCCGTAGTAAAAGCTACTACGGAAGCAATCACCGTCTGCACGGGAGCTGGTAATTTCATAAACGCGTTTGCCAAGGTTTCAACTACTCCAGCTACAGCCATTAATGCAGGAGCTAATGCATCAGTAAATGCACGTGCCGCAGCATCAAGAGAGGATTCCATTTTCGTCAGTGCTCCGGCCCATCCTTCAAGCATGGAGTCCGCAGCTTTTTTAGAAGCACCGTCCGAGTTCACTAAAGATTGTGTTAAAGCATCGATCTTTTCAGGTCCTGCTGCTACAAGTGCCATCATACCTGATACAGCTTCTGTACCAAATATTGTTGCTAACGCCGCACCTTTTTGTGCACTTGTCATACCTTCCATTCCTGATTTCAACTCACCAATAATTTGAGACAATGGTTTCATATTACCTTGTTGATCCGTAATAGATACGCCAAGTCGTTTTAACTCATTCGCCGCTGCTTTTGGCGGTTTAACTAAACGTAGTAAAGATGCACGTAATGCTGTACCAGCTGTCTCCCCTTTAATACCGCTATTTGACATAATACCAACAGAAGCCGCTAATTCTTCCATCGATATGCCTAATTGAGCTGCAGGACCCGCCGCATATTTAAAAGCGTATTGCATATCCCCTACACCTGCAGCCGTTGCGTTTGCGGCTGTTGCTAAAACATCAGCAACATGTGTACTTTGACTTGCCTCCATACCAAATGAGTTTAAAGCTGACGTAATCGTATCAGCAACCATTCCCAGGTCTTCGCCTGACGCAGCCGCTGCACTCAACACACCAGGTAATGCGGACGTTGCTTGAGCCGAATCGAAACCTTTCGCACCCATTTCAGCAAAAGCCGCTGCTACCTGCCCTGTTGAATACACAGAATTCTTTGCCATATCAAGAATCGCTTTCTTTACTTGACCATAGTCGCCTGCAGTTAAAACTGCCGCTTTACGAGTTTGTGATTCAAATTCTCGTGACTTTTGAATCATACTCCCTAAAGCAAAAGCCGACGCTGCAGCTGCCGGACCAAATGCATTTTGCATTGTTTGCCCTGTTTGCTGTACACGTCGACCCATTTCAATTGCTTGATTACCTACTTCTTGAAATCTAGCACGCCACCCTGAATAATCAGGAGGCGGTGGTGCTGGTGGCGCTGGCGGTAATGGTGGAGGTGACGGCGGTTGTGGAGTCGGTGGGATAGGAGGTGGTCTACTAATCTGCTGAAAAAATGTATTCCATGCTTGTGTAGCTTGTCCAAGGCTACTTATTAAATTGGATATATCCGCAATCACCTGAGTTTCTACCTTGTTCTGGCTCATTCACCTCACCTACCCTTCCTCTTCTTGTATTTGACTTCTAATCATCGATTCTATTTGATCAAAGAACGATTCGTTCCTTTGAATTTTTTCAACTACTTCCTTCCGTTCATTTGCTTGTTTTTCAATATCACGAACACTTTCTGGACGTGTATATATATCTGCTAATGACTTGATTTTGTCACTTTGAGCATTTCGATTAAACAAAGCTTGTACACTTGCAAACTCGTACTTATCAAGTAGTTGTTCCTTATATCCGTTCAACATAAGGTGATATTCCTTGAGACTAATACGCCAAGATTGCAAGGTGGTCATATAAAAAAAACGAAAACACTCACCTTGCAATTCATCAATATTTATGCGTACAGGTTCTCGAACGATTTCTGTTGTTCCGCTGTCATTGTCCCTAGAAGTTTCTTCACTGTCTTCTGGAAGAAAAAACTATTTAGCACAACTGCTTTGTTGTACTTTAGAATTTCATCAAGGTCTAGTTTTTCTGCATTAAACATATTTTCAATCTCTTTCTGTACAGCTTCATACGTGATTCCCTCATTTGTATGAATCAGTGCATAATAGACCACATCTGTGAAATTAGTAATTCCGCCTTGCATAGTTTGAGAAACGAATTGCATCGGTCCACCGTTTTCATCTAATAACCTCAGTGCTTGTAAACAAAATTTCAGTTCTTGTTCTTTACCATTAATTACGAAACGCGTATATGATTTTTCAGCCATAATAATTACCTCCAATTATTTTTTTCAAAATAAAAAAGCGTCTATATGAACGCTCATCCAAATTCCTGTTATTTATTTTCCGTAAATTCGTTAATAGTCTTATCCAATAAGCTAATCATGGCTTCTCTCTTTTGCTTTGGTGTTGTATTATCTTGCATTTCATTAAAGATAGGAAGTACCCTTTCTAATTTTTGTTTATCGATGCGTTCATTCACAAGATCTTGTCCCAACATCGAAATGAAAGTACCAATTGCAACCGCTTGTTCTTGTTTATCTAGTTTCATTTAGCTCACTCCCTTTAATTACACGACCTTGAATTGAATCAGCCGTATGTTCGACAATAGATTTCGCTACAACTCTTCCATCTAATGAAACCCTAACTTTACAATCCATTCCTACCGATTTACTATCGTTAATCTTCTTAATTATTTCAGATTGTTTATCGATTGATTGAACATGAGTTATATCCGCTTTCGTTGCTAATCCCTTTTCTAACATATTAACCTTTCGACTTAATCCTTCTACACTTGCTGAAACACAATTTAACGTTTGAATTAAACCTTCATTATCTCTTTGTAGATCGTTAATTCTTTTTTCAAAATCAGCAATTATTTCTGTTATAGATTCCATCTCTCATCCTCCTCAAAACATCCTTATTCAGTTCCTGGTGTAGCTACGTCACCAGTTGGCGCGCCATTAGGTACTTTATTAAGCGTCCCTTTAGAAATCTTTCCATTTAATTTTAAGCCGATAGAATACTTTGAGTACTCCTCATTTTCATGAGAAAGTTCCAAACTATTCAACATGTATGTTCCTGATTTAACTTTAAACTCAGAAGCGGTTGCACTACGTAGGTTAACTTCATGAATTCTTACTAAAACTTTATTAAGAATTGCTTCTTCTACATAATCAAGTCCCTCGTCACCTTCAGTACAAATCCCTTCAATACTAGCGGATTGTGTTACGTCACCGTAATCAGATCCACTCTTATCTTTCGTTTTCAACTCGATTTCTCCAGCCTCAATTGACCGTGAACCTGACGTTTGGTTAAAAAATCGAACTGTTTTTGTAGTTTTCCCATCAGGTTGCGGAATGTCAATCAAGTAAAGCGTTTCGGCACCTTTAAACTCAGGTGCATTACTTTTTTTCACTTCTGCCATTTTTAGTCCCCCTCTAATTTCTGATTGTTATAGTAATAAAACTCAAATGTTTCGCTGTTAAAATCTCAACGTCTTTTTGAGACAGTGGTTCAAAATCCTTTACTTTTGCATTAAAAAAACCGATTCGTTCTGGATTCTTTTTACTTGTATCGTACAAGTCAATTGAACCCTTTTCGAATCGGTTAATTATTCTATCTTGCAAATCGTTCTTATCAAAAATTTTATCTGCATACACACCTACTTGTATCAGATGATTACGTGAGAAATTCTCCTTTGAATACCTGCTAATTGTTCCAGACAAATCCTCAATGGTAATGAAGGGTTTGTCTTTTCCTGATACAGAAACACCATCGTATATCCATGTAGTAGGCGCAAAAACATCCAGCAATTTTTTTAATGAATACATTACATCATTCAACATAATTAATGCCCCTTCGCTACACGTTGAACAGTTTTGTTTATATCCTCAACAAATGGTTGCTCACCTTCAAAAGCTGTTTTACGCATAAAACCTTTTTTTGTTTTGTGCGTAAATTCTTGTACCGCCGCGTAAATAAGAGGAGATCCATACGTACCAATAATTCTCGCACCGACTACCATCTTTACACTTGCAGGAATACTTTCAGATAAAGGACCGTGTAATATCGGTGCTCGATTAGAGGCTTGATTAGCTTGTAAGCGTGTATGTTTTTCTACCGTTTGCTCAATTGGTGTTTTGTATCTATTGGGATTATGTGCTTTTAACACATTTGATTTTCCTTTAACAACAACTCTGATTCTCATCAAATCACCCTCTTTACAATGACCTCACGACGGTTTACGCCACCAAGCCCTCGTTCATCGATAAGTTCGATAACGTAAAAAACACCTTTACGTTCAATTTTTTCAATGTTCTCTAAGTCCACATTAAGAGGAAATGTAACAAGCGCCTCTCCTTTTTTAACATCAAGATCAGCGAACTTCGTCTTTTCCACTGACGTGAATTTCTTCCAAACTAATTGAACAGTTTCTTTTCGGGGGTCACCTTGGATTTCTTCTCCTGTAATTTGATCCTTTTCAGAAACCCCTTTAATGTATAAAATCACCGGTTCTCTACGTCCCTGCTCAATCATTTCACGATTTTCGCGAATCTCTTTAATATCATCTTCAGTAAGCAATTGCTACACCTCCTCGCTTATTAAGTAGTTCAGCCGTGACGAACATTGTGGATGTGGGCTTATTAATTGATTCATAAGACTTTCCGGAATATTTTTCGGATACTTCCCAGCTCCTAAACCATACGCATCGCGTCTGGCTAGCTTGTAACACATGTGCTTTGAATGATATCTGTGACGGTGACCATTATCAATAATTTGATAACCTGCCACAATTTCACTTTCTAACCCATTCTGTATAGTAGCTGCTCGGTATGTGTTAGTACTCTCAGAAATTGCTACGCGCTCAACCTTCCATCTCTCATTGTCGTGTACTTCCTTTATCTTTTGAGAAATCATTGTAATGCTCTCGCCCCTTAATACAGATGGACGAATGACACTACTTAATCGATCTCTCATATCTCCAGATAAATTCCATACACGATCAGACAGAACTAAGCCATCTTCACCAGGTCTTTTTATAACCCCTTGAATAATTTGCTTATTTACTGCAGTTATAGATTTCACGTCCAAACCTGCTTCTGATAATTTTGATGTGGTCCATTTCGACGTGTTTTCAATCAATGTATGGAATGACCGCTCTGCTTGTTTACGGAATTCTTTTTCGTATAAAGTAAGGTCTCGTAATAACGCATTTAATCTACTACGCTTCACGATTCCATCCTTTTGATAGTCATTCAATAAATCAACTAAAAACAAACGTATTAGGATAATGGCCTTTACAGTATCAGAAACTTGTTTTTCATGCTCCTCTTTAAATTCTTCGGAAATGGTATCGAGCGCCGCATCCATCTCTTGTTGAGAATCGCTCATGTAATCATCTCCCATCTGCCCGTTTGGCAAATGTTTGGTGAGTACCTTTTCCACGTCTATATTTTCTATATTTTTTAAGCGCATCTGCTGATAATTTCTTATAGTTAGCAAAGACCATCGATTTATCAACTGACTCCTCACCATCCGTATACGAAAAATAACGTGCTGCGTCTGCTGCAATCGATTCATAGGCAAATGATAGCGCAAGATAAAAAATAGCATTTGCATTTACTTTTTCAGTTAACTCTGACTCAGCTTCGGCTTCAGCTAGCCAATTTCCAATGTCTTCCGGAGTTACTTTTGGAACTTTTGCTAACCGACTCTCCAGCCTTTCCGACACCTTCATTTGGCGTCACCTCCGTCACTGTATTTTGTTAAGGTATCATGATTCCTGCAGCTTTTAATTTTGCAATAAGTGCATTTAAGTCTTTCACTACACCCGCTACGTCAGTCGCTGTACTATCTGGTTGTTTATCAACCTTTTTGGGTATTAGAGCTACTTTTTCTTCAAGACCTTTAATAATATTGCCAAGTGATGTGTCTTTCGCAATCGGCATCGATCTGTTTAAACGTTGTGCTTGATTTTCAGAAATAGACATGCATAAAACTCCTTTCAAAATACAAAAAAGGTAGCATACACGCTACCTTTTAAGCCATTGTTTTAGAGATATTTTCAAGAACAGCGATAGACTCTTTCGCATTCTTAACTTCAAATCCAAATTCCCCACGAATGACACGAGAGAAGTAGTCAGCACCATTTGGTGTAGCATCTTGATCATAAATTGGAGTTAAGTAACGTGCCTTTACTTTTTCTGTATCAAGAAGTAACGCACGATCTTTAGGCATATTTAAATCAACTACAACACTAGAAATCGCTCCACCAGGTAAGTCGGAAACAAATGATAAGATTTGGTAACCTGCTGCGGTATCTTGGCGTGTAGTACGAATTGTATCCCCACCAAGCTTTGTAATTTGTCGCGCGATATTTGGTCCACATAAAATTGTGTTTGCTGAACCGCCTCGCGTAAACACTTGCTCTACAGCGTCATTCAGTGGTTTAGCCGCGATTTCGTTCCCTTTAAAATCTTGCTTATGAGAACCTTCAATACCTGTAAATGCAAATAAACCACCTGTAGTACGCGGTTGTGTCGGAGAACCGCTATTTCTACGGCCATAAATTAAAGACGTGTTCGCTTCACGAATCATCTCTTGTAAACGCAGATTTACTTGATAATCTAATTCGTTTGATACGCCGTATGTGTTCACTTGTTGTTGTGTACGTGAAACAGATGCGTATCTTGAAAAGATTTGTGAGAAGTTATATGACACTAAACGGTCATTGATCTCATTCTTACGGAAAGCATCTTCACCTTCTGGTCTCGGTCTTGCGATGACTTTTAATTCACCACCAGCTGTAATTGCCTCCGCTTTCGTACTATCGTAACCACGTTGCACAGTGATTTTATCGGCGTTTTCATCGACACTTACTACACGTAGCACTTCTAAGCCGTTTTGTACTAGAGCATTTTCAGTGAATTTACGAGCCTCGCCTTTTTCTAAAACTAGGTCCGTATCCCCAACAGCTGCGGCAGTTTTTACAATACCTGTATCAGAGTTTAAATAGTCGTTCTGCCATTCAAATTTAGTTTGTGTTAAAGTGTCCCCTACACCAATTAACCCGAAAAGAACAGGTGCTTTCGTGAGAATTAAATCCACATTCGCTTGCATTTGTCTTACTTGTTGTTGAAATTCGTACGTAGTTGGTACTGGCATATTTGTAGCCCCCTCAAATTTTTTAAATTAAAAAACCGCTGACTTTTAATCAACGATCCGTTATTTCTTCGA
This sequence comes from Bacillus sp. ok061, assembly GCF_900108285.1. Lineage (NCBI taxonomy): Bacteria > Bacillati > Bacillota > Bacilli > Caryophanales > Bacillaceae > Bacillus > Bacillus sp. ok061. Next base: position 41,344 of record NZ_FNUW01000034.1, read on the forward strand.
TTTTGCTTCTAACAACTTGTTATAAATACGTGTTACCTCGCCCGCATACTTTGAATCTTTTAACGCTTTTGTTTTCGCTTCTTCCAACTCTTTTTCTAAAGCAAGAATTTCATTCGCTCTCAGATTTGTTCCTGGATTCGCGCCACCAGCTGCATCTGCCCCCACAACTTTCTTGAACATCCAAGGTTTACTTTCTTTTAACGCAGTAACAGCCTCTTCAACTCCTTGATAATTACCACTCTCATCCAGTTGAATAGTCGACTTATCTAAAAGCGCCAATACGTCACCTGGATCATTCGCATCTAAAGCACGTGCAATACTCTTAATTTCAGTGTTCAAAATACGAGCATTTGCTTTTTCCTGCGCTTTTTGTGCTGCTTCGGAAGCTTCTAGTGCCTTTTTGTCTGCTTCTTCTTTTTCAGCCTGCAAACGTTCGATTTCCGTCATTTCTTTCTTTTTACGCTCTTCTTCAGCTTTTTCGTATTCTGCTAATTTTGCTTTAACGTCATCGTAGTCGCCGTATTTTTCAGCTGACTTTTTACGTTCACGTTCTAAGCGTTTCTTTACAAGTTCATCTAATTCTTCTTGTGATTTAGGTAGATTAATAGGATCACCAGGGTTGTTTTCAGGATTATCCTCAGGATTACCACCATCAGAGAAAAACTGTAAGTCTAATCGAAGTGGGAAATTAGGTGTTTTTTGTACTTGTTCTACAAAAAATTTTAATGCTGTAGCTTGTTTTGCGTATTCCATTTGCAAATCCTCCATTTTGAGCCTGTCGGCTATAATTTCCGAAAGTTTATAGCGCCATTTCGTAAGGCAAGTATTACTTTTCGTTATACGGATCCTGAGACTGTCGTTTCAACATTCGTTCTTGCATAATCTCCATGAATTTCTGTTCCGCATTTTCTTTACCACTTCTCGTAATCGCACCTTTAATTGATTCGATTTCGTTAGAAATTTCATCCCCCAACTGTTCGATAAGTGCTTTTTGGTCTTGTGGTAACGGTAAACCGAAAATAATCTTGCTAGCATAAAAGTTATCTACTTTTGCTAACATCGCTTTATCGTATTTGAATTTTGGATCATCCTTTCTTGCTTTCATATAACGCAAAATATACTCATTTAAGGTTTGGAGGCGTGATTGCCATATAACCCATGAGCGTTGTGTTTTTGAAATGATATTACTGAATAAAAGCTGCACGGCCATGTCATTTATACCACCTGTATTCATATCAGCCGTATTCACCATTGGTACTTCTGCTTTTTCATGTAGGCGTTTTTGCAATCGGTCCAGATACGCTTCAATGGTTTCTTTAAATCGGAATCCACTTTCCAGCTTTTTAGCGCTTGGTTCACCTGCATCTTCAGCGCCGTCACCTAAATCCCATTTCGCACCTGGTGCTACTTGAAGTGGATTCTTCGGATCCTCATCTACGTTCGTCAGCAAGGTAATAGCAAACATTTCAAAACGTAATGCATCCGAGTAATCAGACATTTTTTTATCAATTTCCTCAGACAACTTTATTGTTTTTTCAAGTTCACTATAACCCGTAGTACGTTTACTTAGTTTTTCAGTCGGTACTGGTACTACAGGAATAAAATCAATACCCATTGATGAACGCTCAACCCTATCCTCTTGTTTTTCTAAGTCACCGTTGTATATCGCCTCTTCAATTTCACAGTCGTACTCACCAGTTTCTTTACGCCAAACTAAGTAATACGATAACTTCCACATTTTCGTTTGTTCCTCGTCAAGCCATGCGATAAAATGAATTTCTTCCAGCTGATCTATATCCCAGTCGCTATACTTCGCAATAACTTCCGTCGATGGATGCCAAATAACCTTAAATTCACCACGACGTTTATCGTAGTGAAGACGGGCATACACACCAGTTTTTGAAATAGCACGGTCTTTCGCTGCTGCTAATAACTTCTCATGCATTCGGTTGTCATCCCAAACCCATGTTAATAACCGTTCCTTTGCCTTCGCCCTACTGTTTTCGCGTTGTTGCTCTTCACTAGGCTCATATCCTGATTGAATCATAAGAGCTGGATCGTCTATCACATCCGGAGGAACTGTGACTTTCGGTTCTTTTTCAAATTGCCACGCTGCAATCATGTTTACAATTTTTTGAGGATAATCAAGTTGTATTTTCGTAGGTTCGTAGTCGAGATTGTCTGGTTTTTTATAATCAGACCATACGTTTAAGTCTCCTTCATAACGCTCATACAAACGAACCTCGGCCATCATTCGTGCCCACTCAGAATCACCAAGCGCGGTACGAACTGGCATTACAATTTCCACCGGATTCATAAAATTACGATCACCCTGTACTCTCATTCAAGCCCCTCCTTTCTCAATATCTTGAATTTCCTGTAGTTCCCGCTTTACGTCTTGCACGTTTATATGCAATAGAAAAAGCCATTTGAACTGCATCCGGACCATCATCATGCGGATGCATCGGATACATTTCAAATTGCTCCAATAAAGCACGTAAATGTTTCATAAAACGTAATTTACCGCTCTGTATATCTGGTAATAATGACTCAATACGTAATGCCTTTCGCGTACGTTGCTTAATTTGTTTTAAGCGAGTCGATGACGGATACCCTTTCTTCTGCAACGCTTCCCCAACTTTCTCAGCAAACCACTCCTGTGCTTGTTGTGCCTCTACCGCAATTGCTTCGTATTGATATTCTAGCGTGTATTCTACAGCCTTTTCTAACAACGTATTTGGATGCACACGCTCCATAAAAATATCGATAACGTAACAAGTTCCTGTTTCAACGTTTTTCGCAAGTGTGACTACTACACTATAGTCACCTTTTTCTTTACCCATCGCGAAATCAACCGCACCGTAATACAGAAGTTTTTTATCTTTTAAATCATCTTCAGTACAGTACGTGAAATATTTTGGTTTAAATATCTGTCTTTCCTCGTCAGTCGGGTTACATAAATACTCCTGGTTAAACGCTTTTGTTCCGTCATCTTCCCTAATTTCCATCAAATCAATGTAAGGGAAATGTGATGGCCATAACGTTTTTGTTCCCCGAAGCATTTCTTCTTTGTTTTGTTCGTAAAATTCACGAGCTTTATCAGAAGCGCCCTCTTCATCTACCTGACGAATCTCACGCCATTTTTGCCATAAATCTTCTCGCTCTGACCATTTCAGGATTGCCGGAAATGATCTCGATACGAAATCACGACGGTTTTTAATCACGTGATGCAATAAACTGTCGTAACAAACGATGGTACCCATATAGATACAGGCACCTTCTTGACGACTTAAACCTGGAAGCAATTCTTCCTTGAACCAGCGTTTGTTTTTGGCAATCAAGTCAACCGTCGCGGTATTTTCTTTACTCTCCAAATCATCCAAAATGTAGAGCTGAACCCTTTTTGAACCGTGACGTAAACCACGTACCTGTGTCCCTATACCTTTTGCTTCGACTTTCGTGTTTGTTAAAGTCACAAATTCTTTGTCGTTATCTACTTCATTTCGGCTTTTTTGCTCATGAAGTAAGATTCCGAAATCCTCGCGTAATTTTTCGTTATACTTTAACTGATCACGTGCCCAGGATATAAAGTCACCGGCTACATCGGAGGTCTCGGATATCAAAACAATGTACTGCTTTAATCGATACACGACTTGATGACACAAATAACCGTTACTCAGATAAGCAGTTTTCGCGTGACCACGTCCTACACTCCATGCTACTTTTTTCTTTTTCTCCCTACCCGTTGTGATGTCATCTAATAGCTCACATAACGTTTGGTGAAACTCTGCAGCATCATCCATCGTTACTCCGGCAGGGATTAAGTTATCTGGATTCCCTGGATTTCCTTCTTCAGAGAAATACTCATACATGAAGTACAGCATGTCATGTTCTCCACGATGCACCCTTTTTAACTTTTCTAACTCATCGATGTCAGCAAGTAGTGTATCCATGTAATATTCTGTAGCCTCACCAGTTTCGTACAACTCTTGTAATTTCTTCGCTCTTTCTGCTACAAGATTGATACGTTCCTGACGTTCTTGACGGGCTAACCATTTACCGTCTATATACGCCATGTAGCCCGCCCTCCTTTTACTCGCCTGTCAATTTTTTTAATTTCTGAAGCTGCTCTTCAATTTCCGCATTTGTACGGGTCGCATTTCCTAGATCACCCTCGATTACTTTCTTATCAGTCAGTAAACCGAATCGCTGCATATACAATTGCATAGCTTTTACACTCGGTTGTGGTCCTAAAATTAACTGCATTAACTTGCTGTACACCTGCTCGCGCTTCTCTGCTAGAAAACTATCGGCCACTTCACTCTTGAATGCGATGAAGTCCTGGTTCTTAGTTCGCCACTCCCAAAGCGTTGTCCGATTTATGCCTAACTCGTTGGCCATTTCGTCCTGAGTCCTTTTTTCCTCGTTGTTCGATTCCATCAACTCGTTTTCTACAAGCAGGTACGCCGCTTGAATTTGTTTAGCTGTAAGTTTCTGTTTTAACTCGTCTAACTTCGCCATCATTTCGCTCCCCTTTCTTCGTGAAATAGAAAAAGGCAACCGATTTAGTATCGATTGCCTTGAAATTCGTATATTTTGTGTAGCCCCCCGAGTTTAAAAAATCTGGCGGAACGTTACGAACGCCTGCCAGCCCCTTACCAGATTTGACCTCCCCCGGGGGGATTGAATATTTTCTCGAACAAAAAGAAAAAGCCGAAATTATTTTTCCGACTCTTTTTTCTTTTTTGCTCGTATTAGTGTACTTTTACTAATTCCAGTCATTTCTTCTACTTGCGTATATGAATGCTTATCTAGTAAGCCTAATGCGTGTTCAATTTGCTTTTTACTATATTTATTCGGTCTACCTTCTCTGAAGTCTGCACGTTGTTTAGCGATAGCTTTACCTTCTTGCGTTCGTTCAACAATCATGTCACGTTCAAATTCAGCGAACGCACTCATGACATTGAATACTAAACGTCCTGTCGGTGTATCCTCTATCAGCCCCATGTTTAGCACGTGAACCTTTACACCTTTTTCAAATAGTTCTCGTACAGTATGTATCGCATCGACAGTTGAACGTGCGAAGCGATCCAGCTTAGTAACTACCAACGTATCACCTGACTCCAGCTTCAATAGCAATTCCTTAAACTTAGGCCGATCAGCTTTAGTACCGGTGAACTTCTCTGAATAAATTGTATCGCAACTTTCCTTCTCTAGCATTTGAATCTGTGCTTCTAAGTCCTGATGAACTGTACTTACCCTTGCGTATCCGTATTTCATTCGTATCAGCTCCATTTCGGCGCTAACTAATGAATCTAAGTTATGACACCGTTTGATACATTGATACTATCACATCGTCAAAACGTTGTCAAAACCTTTTAAGTTATGAAACCGATATGAATGATTATGACCCCCTGAGTTTCAAAGACCCTTCTCTCTCAGCGAGCTCGGCTGATAAAAACACCCATCGGTTTCACCTTTCGTGTTGCCGACAGTTAGATAACTACTACAGTAGTCACCTTAGTTTCTACCTACTATATATCCCACAACCAGTCCAATCCAACGGACATAAAAATAGCCATGATACCCCAATGACGGGCCTCATGGCTATGCGTATTATTTAGTACTGGAGTAGGACACAACTTCACCATCCTAACATAAATTGTACCTACTATGACCACATCTTGTCAAGCCTCGTACAACTTTTTTATTAAACTTCTTATGCCAACCATGTCACCGTTAATACTCATGTGTAATAAATCCACGGCTTGTCTACAGCGTGTGTAATATACTTTCGCAGTAATATTCATAGTCCGTAACGTATTCCTTCTAGGAATCTTGTACACATACCGAGCAAGCACTATATATTTCATGTTCTTCGGTAATTGTTTAATCGCCTGATCCAGCACAATCTTATTCAACCGTCCATCACCTTTCCCATCCAGTGCACCAGGTCCAGTAAAGCTAGGCGGTGCATCAGGGAACCGATCACCTACAGCTAGTGATTCGTAATTCTCCAGCCATAGTTGTATTGTCTTCTTCGAAACATAGCCATCAATTCTGGTCATCTCCGAACCTCCTGACTCAGAAAATCAAACCCCTAAAACGAAAACCTTAAACCATTAATAGTATTACATACTATATAACTATTAATAAACAATACTATATATAATATATAATTATTAGTTTTATATTTATATTATATATATAAGGTATATTTTTTTAAGGGGGGGTTCTTTTTTATTTTGTTTTTCTTTTTTAAGTACTGTAGTGTATTAGACCCCCTCCTAAAAACTTTTCTTTTATATATTTTTATTCTCGTGTTAACAGCTGTGACTCTCCGAATCTCGAAACACGTGCCACGCCGCTGTTGTCTCATACCCACGTAGCACCGACTTTCCAGCTAAGCGAAACTGTTCCTCAGTCACTTTCGTAATCAGTCCTTCTCCAGCATATACATTGCTCTGCTCTGTCTCGATATTCACGTCACGTAACTGGTTCGTGGCCACAAATTCACTTACCCCATAATCCACAACATGGAGACTCCATGTGAGCTTACCCGTAACAACTCCTTCTTGTACCGTCACATATCCATCGTAAAACGGAACATCTATTCCATCGATTTGTAAGTTACGGATTTCTTCAGACGTCATGTTCCTTACTCCTTGCGGCCACACGTTCCACGAATCTCAGTTGTTGTTCAATATACGGGTCATCTTCTTTCCCGCCACTTACGATCCAATCCTTAATCCGGTTCATCACATCTTCTAAAACGTCCGCCGGTACTTGTGGGGCTAATTCCGTGATACGATCTATATAATTCACTTGTGTTTCTCCTTTACATTGCTACTAAGAACATATATTCCCACTTTATTACTACCTGCATTCTCTAACGCCATAAGTGTCTCAACCATATAATCACCTGTAGTAGAAGTATCAGAACTGTAGTAAAGCGTGACTTGTTTACCGTGAAGATCTTTCATATGGAACTCAGGTACCTCTGGAATCGGTTGAGTTTTTACAGGTTCTAATTCCGTCATACCTTCCATTCGATATACAATTGGCTCATCCAAAGTAGAATCAATACATGTAAATACGGCACGTCCCTGACGTGTATTGCCGTTTTCCTCTGTAATTTCTATTAAGACAGACTCACGATTTTCTAAAGAATCAAAGAAATCCTTACGAGCATATGTGATGAAATCGATGTACCAAGTGTGGTCCTGTTTTTGGAAAATGCCTTTTCTCGGTATAAACGTAGCTGCTGACGGTTCGTGTAATACAGGGCAGTCACACATAATTTTCTCCCCGTTAACTTTTAACGTTTTAATCGGTGTTTCTTTTTTCATTATTTAGGAACCTCCAGTGTTCTTACATTCCCATCCAGCTGTTCCACCTCAAGCATCCAGCGCCATTTTATCCACGTTTCTCCGTAATCTTCTTCCCCATCTGTCTCATAAACATCAATTAGTAAATTACCGCCGTCCTTTGCCTTGACTGTGCATTTATATACAACCTGTCCATTATCCTCATCTAAAATGATAATCTTGTATTTTTTTCCTATTTCAAACAAATTCATTACTAAGGTCCATACATGTATTTTCACCTTTACTCCACACCCTTCTTTGCTAAAAACTGTCTTGCGGTATCCGTAAGTCGGTAATAGTAAACATGCTTATCATCTTTTGTGACTTGCTCCAGTAGACCTAACTGAGAGAGTTGTCCCAGCCACGTATCCAACTGCGTAGCTGGGATTTCTCCTCCTGCCTGGTGCATCGCTCGTAAGATGGCTTCCGAACCTTTCACTCTATACCACGTGATTTTACGATTTCCAGTGCTTGTTGCTCCGTAAAACCTTCCGAAACAAGTGCATCAAAACGCGCCTTATATACTTTAGACATCTCACGCTGCATACGCATTTGCATCGGTAACGCCTTTACAAAGTTATCCAAAATCATTTCCAGCTCGATATTTGTATATTGTTTATTAGGTTCGCTCATCTTATCGCCCCTTCAAATATGCTTCAATTTCCGCTAACACTTGGTCAATCCCCTCTGGACTCAGTACGAGTTTCCCGCCAGCTAGTTCAATATTTTCTTCTGAAACCTCTCCTGTAATTTGGCAAGAGTTATTAGGGTTATATTTTTGTAGAATAATAGATTCACCATCTACGAAAATCTCCATCGGATCCTTTACCTGGATACCTAATGTACGGCGTAATTCCATTGGAACCACAATTCGTCCTAATGAATCAATGTTACGAATAATACCTGTTGATTTCATTTCCCTTCAGCTCCCTTATCTTTCTCATATTCGAACTTGATCGCAGAAACATGCTGCATATTCACAATTCCCGTAATACGACCGTTATCATCGTAAGTATCTATCGCATTTCCTTCCGCAAATAACTCCCCTTCTAGCTTTTTGTATCCTTCAAAAATAAAATCGGCTTCCTCTACAGTGTGTACAGAACCGTCAACCGTTTTAATTACCGCTCTCATATCTTCCATCTCCTTTTCCTTACTTCTTAATAGTTTCTATAACGCTAGCTAAACCAAAGAATATTACGCAGATAAACCACGTTGTCCAAATCGGATATTCGTATATAAGTTCCACCCAGTCACTCCTAGTCTTTATTAATAAGAATCACAGCCGGACCCTCAACCGTAATACCAGCTACTTCAATCTTTTCATGGGGACTTACTTGCACTGTTGTGACACCTTCACGTGTTTCTAGCTCTTCACTTAAGTTTTTTGTAGATATATTCTTCATCTTTACTCACCATCCAAAATAATGCTGTATTCATCATTAGCTACGTAAAAATTACCGAATGCATCGCGTTCAGGGAATCCATTTTTCGTTGCCTGTACTATCTTGAGTTTCGCATTACATTTATGACATTTCGTGAATTTATTTCCTTCATATTCGTATTGATTTCCGCGATTCCCGCACATGCAGCACTCGTAACGTGTACGATATCTCGGTGAACCCTCATCGTCATATTTAATACCTGTTTTCCAATGAATCGGATCCGTTTCTTCTTTTTTCGTGATTTTTGCTATCTCTTCCATAGGAAACGAGCTACGATTGACTTCTACGATTGGCAGTTTACGAGTCTGCTTATCCGTGGTCATCTTAATAACTGATTCTTGAATCTGTTCATGTGTAACACCTAGATCCACAGCCTTACGAACTTCCGCATTTGCCATTGCAGCGCCTAATGCTGATACACCCACTTCCACAAGTTCTGCTGCGGTATTGATAAATGAAAGTTCATCTGTTTCTTTTTTTTATATTAGATCGGCGGGCTCCGCATTAGAGTCATAAAATTCTACATTTGTTTTCAGTACCGGCTTAATCTCGATGTAATTACTAGCGCCTACAAAGCTGGAGACACCTCCACGAATATTATTTTTAATAAAGTCAAAAAAGACTGTAGTTAATGCGTTTACGTTTGCTTCTTTATTTAAACGATCAAGTCCATATTCATAAAGCATTGCGTGGATGGCTTCATGAAGTACGTTTTTCATTTGCCGATCATGTTTCGCTACATTGTCCGAAATCTTGATTTGTTGTTCGTGATACGTTACTTCAGCAATTCTTACTTCTCCGTTTTCTCTTTCTTCAAGCCATCCTTTTACGACTTCCACATCGTACGGTACACTACCAATCATCAATTGTTTAGGTATATCCATATAACTTCATCCCCCTTTAATTTGGTAAATTATTTTCAATTTCCGTTCGTAATTTATCTCGTAGCCACTTAAACTCTAAATCTTTTTTATCGATTTTTGCCTGAATCACTTTTGCCTGGTCCTTTGTATAACATTTACGGAAACCGTTGTATAATTTCGAAATTTCTTTCTGCAGCTGTCTCATTTCACGGTTCGAATAATAACTTACAAATTCCGTTTTACAACTTGGACAAATGAAATAGTGCTTGTCCACGCGGTTTGATATTCGTGCTGTGAGCATCTGGACACGAAACACGTGCTCACATACTTCACATTTCGCTTTTACGGGTTTCATAGTATTAGATCCTCCTTCCTTTCAAAGAATTATTTTATTAAATTGGCATCAACTATATCTTTAAATTTTCAAACTTAAATGAACCTCTAGACACATACACCATATACTAATTTAAATACTTCCTAAAAAGTAGGTGAAAACTATGCCAGCTATTCTTGGAAACCTTGTCGTACAAACCAGTAACGGTTCTTTCAACTTAGGTGATTTTTATAACGTTTCTCCAAAGGAAAACACAAAATCTTATAACGGTTCAGGTGCATCCAATGTTTCATTTATTGCTAATACGTTTAACGGCGTTAGTGCAACAAACACATTCGATGCTGATGTTGCAGATCAAGATCAAATAGTATCAAACTAAAATTACTCATTCCTCTCCACTCCCTAAATAAAACTCAATATTCCGTAAATACTATAGACACATGGTTATCTTTCCTCTGTTTTTCTTGGGTGAGCAGTTAGCTTTTGCTAGCTGCTCTTTTACATTAATGAACCGTCAATTATAATCGGAGCATCTTTATATTCATTAAATTCTTCTTCCCATTTATGTTTTTTCTCAATTGAACATATTGCATTTAGTGTGTTTATAAATATCTCAAGAGCTTGTTCTCTAGCGATTTCTGAAGGAATTCCTTCTTCTTTAACTTGTTCTACACTATCACCTGCAACATTTTCTACATATACTTCAATTGCTTTATCTGCATCTCCATCCACTGCAATTAACGCATAATATTCATGCTTATTAAACTCAAAGTATTTCATATCCGTTCCTCCTTGAATAAAATTTAGTGTTTCGTTAATAATAGACATAGGCTCCATTCGTCACGAATCAACCTTACACTTAGCATCATTTTTTAATATTGGGGCCAGGCAGTTAGCTTTTGCTAACTGCTTTTTGTTTTTCTTCCTGTCTCTTTAGGAAATTTTTCACTTTCTTAATAGCCTCTGCCCTTGTTTGACCTTCAGCTATGCCTTTTAATCCAGCGTCATCCTTAATGCACAACATCTTTTTCTTGCCATTATCCATAACAACCTCAACATGCGAATAATAGGCACTGTGCAATGTATCGTCTTCAAGAAGAAAACTCATAAATTCCGCACCGACTTTTCCTGTAAACTCTTTAACCTTCCTCATATCCATTCCTCCTTGAATAATTCCATAAGCTTTGTCCATACTATAAATACACTTGTATTCTGAACTTCCTTCTAAACGTTTTTTTCGGAGAGCAGTTAGCTTTTGCTAGCTGCTCTTTTATTTGCACATATCATTAAACACCGAATACCTTATGTTTGAAAGTGCTCTGTTTTATCAAAAGGCGATTTGGCGACAATCGCCTTTTTTATTTCTACAAAATGAAATTTTTGTTTAGTTTTCTTTCATGCATATTATTTTGATATTTGTTTATAATAGTTGTACTTCTAAAATTGTACGACAGAGCAGTTAGCTACTTCAGCTAGCTGCTTTGTTGTGCCAAATAGCATTTTTGTTCAAATACTTTACCCAATGAAAAAATTACATATGATACCATGTACTCTTTTACATTAAGATTCTTGGTCAGAAGAGCACTTATATATGGTGCTCTTTTTGGTATGCAATGTGAAATAGAGGCTTGCTCTTAAAACCTATTATGTAATTTTCATAGGTTTTTTCCTTACACCAGTGTGTCTGTTTACTCATAAGTTGTTAAAGTATAAATATAAATTGATAGTTAATTTATAAGGGAGGTGTAAAAATGAGTAAATTTAAAAAGCATTGTTGTCACATACCCTTTCCTTTACCTCAAATAGGGCCTACTGGAATAACTGGGCCTACTGGACCTACCGGAATAACCGGAGCAACTGGGCCTTCTGGTGGACCTCCAGGACCTACTGGACCTACCGGAATAACCGGAGCAACTGGGCCTTCTGGTGGACCTCCAGGGCCTACGGGACCTACCGGAATAACTGGAGCAACAGGACCTTCTGGTGGACCTTCTGGACCTACTGGACCTACTGGACCTACCGGAATAACCGGAGCGACAGGACCTTCTGGTGGACCCCCAGGACCTTCTGGACCTACTGG
>NZ_FNUW01000069.1:0-6991 GCF_900108285.1 Bacillus sp. ok061
TTGCGAACAGACGACTGAATCGCAATACTATCCACTTCTTTTAGCCAAACAAGCTCTTTCTTCATGGCAGGTAGTTTGGCAGAGCATGTACCATAGGTCAAGCCTTTTCCTGTCTCTTTGTATGCATGATCCCATAAGGATAGGAAATAATTGAATACAAAACGAGAACACCCAATCGTTTTGTTGATTAGAATTGCTTGTGCTTGATTTGGATAGATACGAAACTTATAGGCTTTATTAATCATTATTTGGTTCACCTCCATTTCGGTATATGACTATTATATACCAAACGTATATTCGATAGGTAGTGGAGTAATACTTTCTATATGTCGAACAATTAAGAATGGCTTCCTGCCATCCCTTGTTCGAAGCCAATTCATCTCCCACCTACTTACCTTGCGTTCCTTGAGGAGGGAGTCTTCTTGGCTAAAATGATAAATAGGAGATATATTTAAAGAGAGTACCATTAAAATAGGTACTTTCTTTAAATTAAAAGTAAGAAGATACAATGTATCAATTAATATATTGATAATATAGGGGGATGATTAATTATGCGCCTATACATACTAGAAATCACTACGGAACATAAAATAAGTTTTATTAATGCGACATCTATAGAAAGGGCCATAGAAGCATTTAAAAAGATATATAAACATTACGAAGAACAAGTACCATTTTACGTTAGAGAGATACATCCAAGAGAAAAAATCATAATGGATACAATAAGCGGTGAAATACATTGCATAGGAGACAATAGCGTTCTAAAGAAATGCTTGGAGAATCTTATGCACTTATATACTCCAATTGATTGGGTTCCTACACTTGCACTATATCAAGATGTAAAAGCTGATCCGGTTTCGTTTACTATACATAAAGCATGCCTTATAAAAGGAAATCCTGAATATAACGAGGTTGGGATGGATGTTTGGAAAAGCACTCTCCAGGTATCGCTAGATGACCATAGAGAGGTTTGGAATGCCCTAAAGACATTTTTACACATCCAGGTACTTTCCGTATTCGAATTAGAAGAAGTAATAAAAGTTAATGAAATAAGGTGATAATAATGAAATTCGAAGAACTTATACATTTTGTAGAAGAAAATAAAGAAGAGTATTTTCAAGATATACTCAATTAGAACGAAGCTGCAATTAAAAAGATAGATGAGGAAAAGTAAGAAGTAATCAAAGAAAAGTACATTAATAGGGGTATGGAAACGATTCAGGGAATGAGGGGTCACTATGGAATTAAATTACAATTTTTAAATTTAAACAAAAACTGAAAGTAAACTTTTTTAATGTTTATTTAGTGAAAACGAGTTTTACAAAAGTATGAAAATAGCAAACTAATAAAAATAAGTTGTAATATTGCCATTAACTCAAAAAGAACATGTAGTAATTTCTACATGTTCTTTTTTAATAAAAATGAAAGTAAACTTTTACCCATTAGTTTACATTAAGTTCTTCACAAACATTGAATTCAAGCTGAACCCTCTAATATCCTCAAAATACGTAACGAAAGTATACATTCAAAACGCTATACATAAATAGGTGTAGAACCCAATGAACAAAAAACAAATCTAATTGATACTCACCCCATCCTAACATCCTAAGTGGAAAATTGGAGAAATAAGTGAAGTCAAGTTTCTCGAAATGGTAGAACTGAAGAGGAATACACTTTATAAGGTAATAAAAGAATATGAAAGTACATTAAAAAGAATCAGTCGTAATCTGATTCTTTTTTTAGTGGAATTCTATATTAGCTCCGCATTAGCTGTTCACTTCACATATCTCTCAAATATAAAAATAATACTGATTCTTAAACGTATAATTTTCTATTCTGAAAATAGTAATTTCTAACAGTATCTATATGAGGTACGTAAAGTTCAATGGAACACTCCAGGAATTAAACCGACAGATATATTTCTCAATTCTAGATTAGGAGTTAGTAAATTATACTTAATGGGTATTAAAATAACGAAGTTAAGAGGTGATGAGTTACTTATTGCTCTTGCAATGTATTTTACTATATAAAGTTTGAAGTTCGAAATATTAATTGTATTGCTACGTATAGCAGACGTATTACCAATAATGCGAATTAATTTTATATAATTGAGAGGGTGTATTGTAATGGTAAAACGAGATATCTCTCCAAGAGATCTTGGAGGTAAAGAAGATTCCCCATTTTTACTTTCTAAAGAGGAATGGATTACGATTCAAAAATATACAGGAGATGGCGCATATGTACCTGTGAATGAAGCCGAAATGCGTAAAGTTTTAGCACTTTCATCTTCAGACGAGATGCCCGATTTTAATGAATTATATTCGGTTTATACAAATGTTAAAAATCACTGTCAAAACTGGACAGATAACACATATAGAGAAGTTCTTGGAGTTGCTAATGAAATTGTAAATTATGCGAGGAGAGCAAAAGTTTACTACAAACCATTACTCGATTATTTACCAGCTATTATAGATGGCGATACTGAGGCTTTAGAAATGTTTAAGAAAATTTGTGAGAGGCTAGCAAGGGAAGCAGCCGAATTTCGTGATCATGCCGGTGCATTGGCAACGATGATTGGAACATTTGCAACTGATACGGCAAATGATTATCAGAGTTTAATAGTGGTTAAGGACAAATATGATAAAAAATATGGTGAACATAGTGAAGAAGTAAAACAACTTAGAGCTTCGGTAGAGCGATTACGGGAAGACTTAGAGGAGTATATGGATGAGTATGAGGACTATCAATCTCAATCATGGTTATCTCTGTTACTTGGTCCTATTTTTGGATTTGTATTAAAAGGGATTCTCGACAGTACAAAAGGTAAAGCATTAAAAGCTCGAATTGATGCTACAAAACAACAAATTGAAGAATCTGATAAAATAATTCAAAGAAATGTTTATCTGATGTCTTTACTTGATAAAACTGATACAGGCACGGATAAAATCCAAGAGCAAATGGCTGCTGCGCTACCTATAATACAGAAAATTCACGGTATTTGGAATTCTCTTCATAGTGATCTTGATGAACTTTCCAAAATTGTGATGGAAGATATTCATGATGATCCAGAATTTGCTGATCTTGGAGTTGAATTGGCTATTATGCAGTGGGAAGCTGTTGGAAAACAAGCGGATGACTTCCGAGTTAATGCAGATGTTGGGTTTGTTGTTGAACAATACACAGCTTAAGTATGAAATCATAATGTCACCTATAATATAACCTGCTCTAATATAGGAATAAATGAAATAAATACAGTTCGGTCTATAAATCTAGAGACAAAAGAAGAATAAGAAGGATAAATTTTCATTTATTCCATACATTCTTTTTTTTGTCTCTCATTTTATAAATGGAGGAATTCATGATGGCTCGTAGTATTGATTATAAAGCTTTGTATGAGGAATTATTAACAAATCAACAAATTCCAGGAAAATCTTACTTAAATGCAACAAGAACAAAATACGAAATTCGAGATTTATTCGTAGACTTAGGTGAAGTATATAAGTCTATTGAGGACGGTGAATTAGCACCAAGAATGATTTCAATCTTTGCGGATGTTGTTCGAATTCCTGACAAATTTAGTTGTACTTTACAAGATATACAACTAGTTATTAGAGCAAGAAGAGTGGAAATACAATCAGAAGGGACCGCAGAGATTTTACTAGATTATAAAAATGGAAGCAAGTTAGCTCAGTTTACAATATATGGTGTTGAACTTTCTGGAGTGTTACATGCAACTCCAATCTATAATCAAAGTTCTCCACCTCCGTATTCTATAGAACTGAAAAATAAAGGCGTAAGATTATCCGATAAGGATGGGGTATTTACTGCAGAAGAAATTACATACGTAGTACCTACGCCTCAACTTCCAAAGCTTTTTACTTCTGTTTTCCAAATAGCATGTCTATTTTTTGAATCCAGACCGGATATAGCAGCCAATCAGTTAAATTGGTTAAAGATATTTACTACCCAATATGACGGACTAACTTCATTGTGTGTACAAAGCACTTCATTGTTGGCTATTTTAACTGCTAATCGTGGTGATAATACGTTTGTTCCCCTTTTAGATAAAGAACTCTACAGAGATGAAATTAATGCTTTTTTGGGAGCTGCACAGCAATTTGAGGCACAATATCATCGTTACTTAGATAAAAATTTATCAATTGATGATCGTAAAAATGCAGCCTTGCTCATGCTAAAGCATGAACAAGATACCTTATTATTTAAAGAAACATTAATTAATCAAGCAAAAAATAATTTAAAAAATTCTCGAGATGCAATTGAGACATCTTTACGCCAATTTGAGAAACAGCAACATGTCTTAACATTATCTAGAATTGAGTTTGAGTATGGACTTAAGAAATATGAATATGAACAACAGCTGAGATTAGCTTTCAAAATGGTAAGTACTGTACTAAATTTCGCACAATCTATGGGTTCTATAATTGCTTCAGGAGGAGCTTCTGTCCCCGGAGAGATAATAGGGATAATTAATGCTTTAAAGGAAATTATAGAAGCTGGTGGTGAACTATCAGCATTAGCTCAAGCGTTAAAAGAAAGTATGGAGAAACTAAATGAACTTGTAGAATTAATTAATAAGGTATATGCATTAGCAGAAGATATATCAGAGGCATCAGGAGATATGCAATTCCCAGATGATCTATTTGAAAAAATTAAAAATACTGAGTGGGATATTCCCCAAGAAGATTTAACTGGTAAAGCAACTTGGGACATATTTAAGCTAAAGACAGCTGCAGCTTTAGACGATGCAATTAAGAAAGAAATTGAAGGTGCTAGGGCATATCTACTAGAATTAGATATTTTAGCTGTATATGGACAAACACTTGCTTCAAATCAAGTAGCTGTCATTCGTTGCGGTCAAGAACTATTCCGTTTATTAATTGAAAAACATATCCATCAAGCTGACCTTACAAGATTAGAAGAGTATATTAGAAATCTAGAGGGACAAGAATCTGAAAATGAAGAAATGGAACAAAAGTTGTATCAACGTTATATAGACATGAAGCAAATTTTATTTGTGGCATTAGAAAATTACAAACACGCTTATAAATATTGGGCTCTCCGAGACTCAGACGTAAACCCAAATATCCTAAAAGATGTATCCGAACTAAAAGTGGATGTGGCAACAATACAAACAGATTGTATGCAGGCCTTAAAACAATTTAATCCACCTCCTCAACTCTTTCAAAATAGAATAGTGGAAATTACAGATTCAAAAATTCTAGAGTCATTGAAGGAACAAAGAGAAGCTTCGTGGGAAATCAACTTAAACAATTCCCTTTTTGAAAATGAGTATCGTGTTCGCCTCAAATTAATGCGAATTTGGTTAGATGGAATTGCCGCTACTTCTAAAGTACAAATACGGATTACGAATTCAGGACACTATTATGATAATTATATGGAGAAAAAATTTCAATTTAATTCGGAATCCTTTAATCGAGGATTTAGTTATCAAGGAGCTACAATTATTACTGATGGAATCATTGCGGACGAATTTGCTTACGATTACTTTATTCCAAACCCTTACACAACTTGGACAATTAAAGTTCAGGATGGTCCAGATCTCTCCAATGTGACAAAAATTAGAATGGAGTTAGCAGGTTCTCTTGTTACTAATTATAAGAAAAATAATCCAGTTTAAATGATTTAATAAAATCTGTTTTAAAAAAAACGAGTGAATACAACTAACAATTATCTAGAGAGGTGTTCATATGAACCATTTAGCCTTTTCTCCACGAGAATTAGGAGGGAAAAATTCTCCTTTTCTCCTTACGATAGAAGAATGGCGTTCATTCGCTAATTATTTAAACAAATGGATCTCAGCACCGACTAGTATCGATCAAGTGAAGGAAAGAATATATCTCATACTCGACGGAAAAGTAAAAAGTAATTGGGATAGACTCATCACAACTTCTACTTTTCGTAGATTAGTTGAAGAAGCCATTGCAACTAAGTTAAACGTTATAGAAAAATGTAGGTTCTGGGACAATGGAGTGCATAAAGATATACTTATCATTGCTCAAAATATTGTTGCCTTTGCGGATTTAATTTCTATTAAATATCATAATGATCTTAATCAAGTAATATCGGAAGCACAAACTGGTAAATTATCCCCCAATACAAAATCTAAATTCATAAATATATGTAAAGATCTATCTAGTCACGCACAAACATATTATCAACAGTCTCAATCTATGGAAACATCCCTTTCCGAATTTTATTCAGAGATTCAAAAATACGAAGAAACAGTACAAACTTGGTCATATCTTATGTCACAGTTACCACTGCAAAACTCAAATGATTTTGTTGTCGCACAAAACACGGTTGTCTATTTAGTAGCTCCAGTCATGAGTTTGGTTCAGTATAAAGAGTCCGTGTGCACTGTTATTCGAAAAGTCCATAGAATATGGAGTGCTATATCTTATGATTTAAAAGAACTAGCTGATAATATTGAGGATATCGAAAATTTGGAGGAGTTCATTGCTGCTTTAGAGCTAGAATTGGCCTTTGAAGATTGGAATGCAATTCGGGATGAAGCGGAAAATTTTTATAAAAATGCAGAGAAATTTTCTTAAAGAAAAGTAGCTATACAAAACAGGAACCCGTCATGGATTCCTGTTTTTCAATTTACAAAATAGAAAAACGCGGATTCACCAATTCTAATTATAAAAAAACATGAACTTAGTTTTACTTTTTAGGTCAGCTGGGTACGGAAACAATTAGAGGGATAAACTTCCAGAGTGGCCCCTCATTCCCTGAATCGTTTCCTTACCCCTAATATAGGTCACTGTAAATATTGATAATATCTTTTTAAAGATATTTTAGTTTTGAACCCCATCCTACTTACCAACTCATCTTCAGTTAATTCTTGCTTAATAAGACGGAGAATAAAAGTGTTTCTCATCTGCTGTGCAGAGATACGCCTATTTAACTCCGCACGTTTCACTTCAAGTCGTATCATCTTTTGTATAGC
>NZ_FNUW01000052.1:0-15235 GCF_900108285.1 Bacillus sp. ok061
TCATAAGACGGTATATTGAAAAGTGCCGCTGTTTCTCTGATAGATGTCCCGTGTTCATTCATATAATAAAGTACATCTAGTTTATACTGGGCTGGGTAGAATGTATAGCACTTTTCAAAGGCCTTTTCACCTGAAGACTCATATCGTCTAATCCACTCACGAAGTACGCTAGGGTTAACTCCTATAGATTTAGCAATTGTTTTTCCACTTTCTGTACCATCTAAATATCGTTTCACCGCTTGGATTTTTTCTTTTGAAGAAAATTTAGCCATAAAAAATGCACCTCCAATTGTTAGGCTGTGTCTAACAATTGGGGTGCACTTCAGGGTGCTGAGATGCACTTTGAACGGCTTTTTTTATGAGAATTGTTTAAGTGCTCTTTCGGCTAGTAAAGCAAAGTATTCTGCACTTATAGGCAGTGCCTCTTCATTAATTGTAAAAGCAGGATGATGCCATTCATGTGTACCGCTCGTTCCCATAAAGACGAATGAACCTGGTATTTCCTGTTGGTAAAATGAAAAATCTTCTCCAGCCATTGACGGACTAGGCGAGATGATATTAAGATTCATCTTTGTGGCAACTTGAGTAGATAAGTCTGTAAGAGTTTTATCGTTGTGAACAGCAGGAGGACCTGAAAAAAAACGGAATTCCGTTTTTACACCTAATGCATCAGATACACCTTTAATAATACGCTCCATGAGTGCTGGAATCTTTTCACGTGTTTCAGCTTGGAACGTGCGAATCGTTCCTTCTAACGTAGCTTTTTCAGGAATCACGTTCCACGTATTTCCTGCATGAATATTTGTAACACTAACAACCGCATTATGAGATGAACTTATATTTCGGCTTACAATTGTTTGCAGTGCCATCACAATTTGAGAGGATGCGACAATAGGATCTACGCCAGCATCTGGTACAGCCGCGTGTGTACCAACCCCGTGAATTTCAATTTCAAATCGATCAACTCCGGCCATCAGTGGACCATCTTTAATGCCAATTGTACCTACTGGTAAATCAGGTTTATTATGCATGCCGAAAATCGCTTGCACATTACGTAAATGTCCAGCATCAATAACTTTGCAAGCGCCATTACTACTTTCTTCAGCTGGTTGGAATATGAAGCGAACCGTTCCATTTAGGGAAGATTCTCTTTCTTTTAATAAGAAAGCAGTACCTAAAATAGCAGCTGTATGAAAATCGTGTCCACAAGCATGCATTTTCCCTCGTACTTTAGATGCATAGGACAAATGTGTTTCTTCTTGAATAGGAAGGGCATCAATATCAGCACGAACTGCTACAATTGGTCCGTTTTTATTACCAGACACTTCAGCGATAATTCCTGTTTCTAAATTGGAATCAATGATAGTAATGTTTTTTTCTTCTAACCAATTTTTTATGGCTTTTGTTGTTTCGAACTCTTCATATGATAGTTCTGGATACTCATGTAAATGTCGACGGATGGAAATAAGTTTTTCTTTTAGTTGATTTGAAATAGATACCATGTAGTATGCCTTCTTTCTTCAGCAAAATCTTTACCATAAGTATACAACAATAAAAGAGAGGATTTTCAAATGAAAATCCTCTCTCGTTCATGCTGCGACTTTTTTATGCGTATGATGTTTACGATAACGTCCACGCATTGCGTATGCAATTTGCGGGATTGCAATCCCGATTAAAATAAGTGATACACCGAACCATTGTGAAGATAGTACAGCCTCTTTTAAAACGAATACTGACATAATTGTTGTAACTGGTAGTTCCGCTGCACCAAGAATAGTTGCTAAGCCAGAACCGATTTTTGGAATACCGATTGTAAAGGCAATAGATGGAATTACGATACTAAATGTTCCTAATCCTAAACCGTATTTCCAAAGACCTTGAGAAATGGCACCATTAAAAATAAATGTTGGTGGGAATACAATCATGACTAAAGTTAAGGCACCAGTCATTAAGAGAACACCGCGCGGTAATGAAGGTACTTCAACAGCAACTTTTCCGCTTACGAAAATGTATGTTGCGAATGTAACAGCAGATAATAAACCTAAAATAATCCCAGTCGTATCGAAAGCACCTGCTGATTGTTCAAGTAAACCACTTGATAAAAATGTCCCTACAAGTAAGAAAATAACAGAAATAACTTTTTCTCTTGAAGGTAATGCTTTTGTTGCGACTGCTTCAATGATAATTCCGACCCAAACGAATTGGAATAAAAGAATAATTGCAATAGAAGCTGGTACAGTTTTTAATGAAGCATAATAAAAAATTCCGGTAAAACTTGCAGATGTTCCTGCAACGAATAAAAGTAATGCTTGCTTTAAAGGAACGCGATGTCTAGAAAATAGAAGTGTAATAGCAAGCAAAATAATCCAACCGAACAAATATTGGCTGCCAATTACCTCTCCAAGTGAAAATCCTTCTGCATATGCAAGCTTAACAAAAATAGCTAAAATTCCATAACTACACGCTCCTAATAAAACTAAAAGAGAATAACGAAGCATGAAAAATTCCTCCCATCTATATGAAGTTGTTCCGTATCGAAAATATATAACTAGAGGGAAGTATACAAAATTAGAAATAAAGGGTCAAATGAAAGAAAAGTATGACATTTTATAGAATAATAATAAAAGTATGATATTTATGCATAATCTTGAAATTATTAATAGTAGAAGTATTATAAAATCAACTTTGCATTGTATAGAGACAGCATTTGAAAAAAATATTTTTTAAACCAATATGTATATAGACGTACTAGTAGCGTGCTAATTATTTGAGAAACTATGTTACCTTTGTTATGGTAATAACAATTAAAGGAGTTTCATAATCCATTTGAGTTTTTTCTATATAATAGAAGGAAATGAAAACGTTTTATTAGAAACTGTGAGGAAGTGCGGTTTTTCTTATTGCCACGTTGTAAAAGTGATTTCACGAATTGTTCATAGTATTTTTATGTGTTTTTGTTACAATATTTAGGGAGAGGAGTGGAATGATGCAAGATATTAGTATTTTTTTAGCGTTTGGCGCCGGGTTCTTATCATTTATTTCCCCATGTTGCTTACCGCTTTATCCGGCATTTTTATCGTACATAACAGGTATGTCGGTTTCTGAATTGAAAGAAGAAAATGCAATGCTTCGCAAAAGAAGTATGATACATACAGCGTTTTTCTTACTTGGATTTTCAATTATATTTATTGCAATTGGATTTGGTACAAGTTTTATTGGAGGAATCTTTACTGACTATAAAGATTTAATCAGACAGTTAGGTGGTATCTTTATCATCGTGTTCGGCTTAATTATTGTCGGGGTGTTTAAGCCGAAATTTTTAATGCAAGACCGTAAATTTACATTTAAAAATCGTCCAAGTGGCTATTTTGGATCAGTACTAATTGGATTAGCTTTTGCAGCAGGGTGGACGCCATGTACCGGACCAATTCTAGTGTCCGTAATTGGATTAGCAGCAACAAACCCAGAATCAGCAATGATTTACATGATTGCTTACATACTTGGATTTGCTATCCCGTTTTTCGTACTGTCATTCTTTATTACGAAAATGTCTTGGATTAAAAGAAATAGTATGGCCTTCATGAAAGTCGGAGGATATATTATGATTGTTATGGGTGTTTTCCTATACTTTAACTGGATGACGAAAATTATCGTATATTTCTCAAGTTTATTTGGTGGTTTTACCGGTTTTTAGTATTATTCTGCGAAAATGTTGGAAATACTAACGGAAAAGCATATAATGAAAGTATATTTTGCATATAGCCACAAAAAAGGATGAGAAAATATGAACATAGTTCTTTTATCAAGTATCGTTGCTGTTTGTATGGCTGTCGGTGCGATGTTTATTCGTTTAAAAGCAGCTAAGAAACCTGCAACATTGAAAAAAATTATACTTCCGCCATTTTTTATGAGCACGGGCGCATTGATGTATGTTTTTCCTGAATTTCGATTAACCCCAGCAGAAATGTTAGAAGCAATTGGTGTCGGTTTGATTTTCTCTATTTTTCTTATTAAAACATCTAAATTTGAAATTAGAGGACAAGAGATTTATTTGAAGCGTTCAAAAGCCTTTGTTTTTATATTAATTGGATTACTTGTAGTGCGGATTGTATTTAAAACATACTTAAGCCAATCTCTTGATTTAGGACAACTTAGTGGCATGTTCTTCTTACTTGCGTTTGCGATGATTGTGTCATGGAGAATTGCAATGTACCGTTCCTTTACGAAATTACAGAAGGAAATGGAAAAAGAAGATGGTTTTTATAATGAAAAAGATATGAAGCTAACTTAAAAACTGTATATGTACCAAATAAAAAGACAGCGTCAAAGGCGCTGTCTTTTTTATCGAAAATAATATGAAGTTACTTTGCGAGTAAAGATCGATAGTTAGAATAATCAATCTTTTTTTCTTGTAGTTTTTTAATTAAAAATTTATGATCACGCTTTGGTGTGGCGATGATATATCCTTTAATAATTAAGTCTTGTGTAATTTGAGAGGCATTTTCTTGTAATGCAAGTTCCCCGATTTTTCCAGCGATCTTTGATTTTGCAACATCGCGAAATAGTTCTGGAACAGGACTTACAAGCTCTTCTAACAATTGTTTTTGTTCGTCAGCCCATAAATGTCTCGTTTTATTTATGTAGTGTTCTTCCCAATCCAAAATGGACATGCCGTCTTCTTTTGGTAATCGTTTTAAAAATTTTCTGAACATAAAGTATCCACCGATAGACATAAGCCCTAATAAAATAACCGTCCATAATACAATGAACCAACTGAACCATCCTTCGAGCAAGCATATCCCCCCTTAATGATAGCGGTTTTCTTTTATTCATATTATATACAGTGAGATTCATAGAAAGCAAGAACGCTTGGTCATTTTGACCAAGCGTTATAGTTTAAACGAAGTATAGTTGTTCAACACATAAATTATTATTATCGTCTTCAACATACTCAATAATAAGTGTGCCAACTTTACGATCTTTATCTTCAGTTGTGAAAATAGAGTAAGAAGTAAAACGTGTTTTTGATAGGCCGCTTATATGTGTAGGTAAAGAAATGTAGTCGTTATCGCGGAAGAATTCCATCAGTTCAATATCCTCAAATTCTTTTCGGTCAACTTGTTTGTTTGTATAGCGGCGTTGAAGTTGTTTTAAAGACTCATTCCAAGAAATTGCTTTTGTGTCGTATACCATTGTTCTATCTCCTTACTGTATGTAATCATTAAGAACATATGTTCTAATCTAGTATACTCTTTTTATTAGAAAAGGGAAAGCAAAAAATAATGTAAGCTTGGATTTCCAAGCTTACATTATTGATGCGTCCGTCATAATCTCTATTTTTCATTATAAGTTAGATAAGAATAAGAAACAAGATGATATATATAATGTTGAGAGTTTTCAAGATTCTGTATATTGTAGATGTACTAAAGTGTAAGGGAATGAGAGGCGTGGCATACGTAATTTCACTGCAAGGGCCGATGGCTAGCGGAAAAACAACATTAGCAAAAAGGTTAGAAAAGAGAGGGTTTCAAGTTATATATGAAAATCCATATCCAATTGTAGAGAAGCGAAAAAAATTGAATTTAGATATGAATTCAAAAGTAGGGTTTATTATGAATCAAAAAATGTTTATGGAAGCAAAAATAAAGGAGTTTCAAAATGTGAAAGATTCAGTCGAAATTTTTGATCGCGGACCAGAAGACATTGAGTTTTTTACACTCTTTTATCCAACGATTATAGAGGAAGAGTGGGATATAGAAGCTGAATTGAAAGGTGAATTATATAAATTAAGAGAATGCCGTTCGGATGCGATTTTTTACTTAGATGTTACGAAGAAGAATGTATATGATAGAAAAAATAATGATAGAACAAGAAACAGAAGTACGTTTGAGGAGCAATTTCAATTAGTAGAAACTGAAAAAGACTGGTATAAACAATTTCCGGTAACTTATGTGGACACGAATAGATTAACAGTGGACGATCTAGAGGTATATTTTATGGACTGGTTAAAGGAGAGAGGGCTATGAAAAAAATACTTTTATTTGTATACCCAACATTTGCAGAGTTTGAAATAACGGTAGCTACAGCATTGCTGAAAAATAAATTTGAAATCATTACAGCGAGTGTAACAAAAGAATTGATTATAAGTGAAACAGGTTTGCAAGTGCAACCACATATAGAATTAAGGGAAGTGCGTGTAGAAGAATATGAGGGGGTTATTATTCCAGGCGGAGATGCGATACATATGAAGGATGCGGAAGGACTCTTTTCAGTCATCCGTCAATTTCACGAGCAAGAAAAATTAGTAGCTGCTATTTGTGCTGGACCGTATGCGCTAGCAAAAGCAGGCTTATTCAAAGAAATCTCGTATACAGTGACCATAGATTATCAAAAGCTTGATTGTTTTCCAGTAGAAAATTTTGTGTATAAAGAAGTTGTGCAACACTCAAATATTATTACAGCACAGGGGCATGCTTTTGTGCCATTCGGAATAGCGGTTGCCTCTTATTTTGGAGTAGCGAACGAACATAATACAAACTTTTATGGTGGTAAGGGTAATGTAATGATGGAGAATTTGTTATGAGAAAACGTGAAACAGCTAGCGAATGCTAGCTGTTTATTTTTGACATCGATAAATTGCTAACGTTTTCGGATCGCGCCATATACCGTTATGAAGTGATAATTCATTTTCTACTTCTTCTTTTAGCCATTCCTTCATTTCCGTGTGAAGATATGTATTATCAGGTATATTTAGCGACGGAAACATGCTAGAAATATAGTTTACTATTGGGGTAGCATGATGAAAAACGAGCGCATTATGAATAACTGTTTCTCCAACCGTTGGAAAAACGGATTGTAATATCTCTTTACCATTTTCTAAACAAAATGGAGTGACTGATGATGTTGTTTTCGGTAAATCAAATGCGTCTAACATGCGGTTACACATTTCAACTATACGAGGTAATGTAACGCTAGAATTTGTTGTAGCTAAAAGTGAGCCACTGGGACGAATTACTTTATGGAATCCTTGAATTGTTTTTTCAACATCTTTCATGTGATATAACATATGTCTTGCGATTATTAGGTCATAATAATTTGTTTCGAAAGGGAGTTTACTAGCATCCCCTCGTTTCCATTCTATTAATTTATTCGTCTTAGCAGCTTCAGCAAGCATAGCTTCGGATTGATCCAACCCGGTTAATGGGCCTTTATGACCATTTGTTTGTAAAAGGGAAAGGAATTTTCCGCTAGCGCACCCAACCTCTAATATGCTTTCTTCCCCTTGAAGTTGTAAATGTTCAATAACGATTTCATCTAAATTCACTTGTTTTTCTTCGTAATGTTTATGCGTATCGATACGTGTTTGTAAATTGTTACTGACGCTATATTGCCTTTTTACATCATTCATTTTTTCATATTCCACTTTCGTACAAAATTGTTGGATCGCATGTGTTAATACATCCGTTTTCTTTAAACCTTCGTAATGGAGTGCTGATTCAAACCTTTCAAGTAATTTTTCTTCAATTCGAAAATGAATATCTTTTCGCTTCGTCATTGAAATCTCGCCCCTTTGTATCTGTTAGTGAGACTATAGCACGCCTGAAAAATTTGTGTAAATCATTTGTGTACACAAATGGAGGAGATTAAAAAAATGTTTGAATGTGAGTTTAAACTATTGACGATTTAACCGTTTTCATATATTCTTAAATTAAGTAATATTCAAATAATTCAAAAGAAATGAGAGAGTCACATGCTTCTTCAAGGAACACATCGAATTGGTCGTATGGCCATGCTGTTGGCACTTGCGGATGAGAATGAAAGTCCTGTATTATCCATTCCAAAAGGTTGGAAGTATTGTACGGGGAAAGTGGGTTCGATGAATTCGCAAAAGGTTGTCGCAGCAATGGAAACAGCGGCTAAAAGCAACCAAGTTATTGAAACAGACGTTTACAGAGAAACACATGCACTTTATCATGCAATTATGGAAGCTTTGTACGGAGTGACGAGAGGTCAAATTCAGTTAGCAGACGTTCTTCGTACAGTAGGACTTCGTTTTGCGATTGTGCGCGGTACACCATACGACGGAAAAAAAGAAGGCGAATGGGTTGCTGTTGCGCTTTATGGAACGATTGGTGCACCTGTAAAAGGATCTGAGCATGAGGCGATTGGTTTAGGAATTAATCACATATGATTTGCCCATAGTCTATTAGTTAGAAGGGGGCCTTACTTTTTTAGGACAAAAGTCTGTCTTAAAAAGATAAGGTCCCCTTTTGCCTTTTTAAGGAGGAAAAATGATGATTACGTTAACAGGACATACATTGACAGTTGAAGAAATGAAGAGGTTATTACTGGAAGGGGAAGGTGTAACAGCTTGTCCAACTAGTATGCAAAAGGTGGCAGAGTGCCGCGAAGTAGTTGAGAAAATTGTAGAGGATGGAAAAGTCGTTTACGGTATTACAACTGGATTTGGAAAGTTTAGTGACGTGCTTATTCAAAAAGATGATGTAAAGGCACTTCAACACAATTTAATTCAGTCACATGCATGCGGGATAGGCGATCCATTCCCTGAAGAAGTATCACGCGGTATGTTAATTTTACGAGCGAACACGATGCTTAAAGGAGTATCAGGCGTAAGGCCGCTTGTTGTAAACATGCTTCTTGAATTTGTAAATCGCAAAATTCATCCAGTCGTTCCGCAACAAGGTTCACTTGGTGCGAGTGGAGATTTAGCGCCTTTATCTCATCTTGCGCTCGTATTATTAGGTGAAGGTGAAGTGTTCTATAAAGGGAAAAGAGTCCACGCAATGGTTGCTCTTACAGAAGAAGGTCTTGAGCCGATTGAACTTGAAGCAAAAGAAGGGCTTGCATTAATCAATGGTACGCAGGCGATGACAGCACAAGGAGTTCTTTCTTATATAGAAGCAGAAGCAACGGCGTATCAAGCTGAATTAATTGCTTCGATGACAATGGAAGGGTTACAAGGCATTATTGATGCATTTGATGAAAATGTTCATAAAGCACGTGGTTATAAAGAGCAAGTGGAAGTAGCGAGCAGAATTCGTGACATCCTTCATGATAGTAAGTTAACGACAAAACAAGGAGAACTACGTGTACAGGATGCCTATTCACTTCGTTGTATCCCGCAAGTACACGGTGCTTCTTGGCAAGTTTTAAATTATGTGAAAGAAAAGTTGGAAATTGAAATGAATGCAGCGACAGATAACCCACTTATTTTTGATGGCGGAGAAAAAGTAATTTCAGGTGGTAACTTCCACGGTCAACCAATTGCATTTGCGATGGACTTCTTAAAAGTAGGGATGGCAGAACTTGCAAATATTTCAGAGCGTCGTATTGAGCGTTTAGTAAATCCGCAATTAAATGATTTACCTCCATTTTTAAGTCCAGAACCAGGACTTCAGTCTGGTGCAATGATTATGCAGTATGCAGCAGCATCACTTGTTTCTGAAAATAAAACGTTAGCACATCCAGCGAGTGTAGATTCAATCCCGTCGTCAGCTAACCAAGAAGATCATGTAAGTATGGGAACAATTGCTTCACGCCATGCACATCAAATTATTCAAAATGCAAGACGTGTTCTTTCAATTGAGATGATTTGTGCGATGCAAGCGGCAGAATATCGCGGAATTGAAAATATGAGTACAGTGACGAAGAGCTTCTACCATCAAGGGCGTCAGCAAGTACCTTCTATTACAAATGACCGCATATTCTCAACGGATATTGAAAATATTGCACATTGGTTAAAAACGAATTATTCGATAAAAGAAAGATTAGATGTAAACGCAGCACTATAAAATGAGAAAAGGGAGAGATTGAAATGGAAAAAGTACAACAAACAATTCGCGCGCCAAGAGGTACAGAGTTACAAACGAAAGGTTGGGTGCAAGAAGCAGCACTTCGAATGTTAATGAACAATTTAGATCCTGAAGTTGCTGAAAAACCAGAAGAACTAGTTGTATATGGCGGAATTGGCCGTGCGGCTCGTAACTGGGAAAGCTACCATGCAATTGTTGATTCATTAAAAACGTTAGAAAGCGATGAAACGTTACTTGTTCAATCAGGAAAACCAGTTGCCGTTTTTAAATCACATGAAGATGCACCGCGCGTTCTGTTAGCGAACTCAAACTTAGTACCAAAATGGGCGAATTGGGATCACTTCCGAGAACTAGAGAAAAAAGGTCTTATGATGTACGGACAAATGACAGCTGGTAGCTGGATTTACATTGGAACACAAGGGATTCTACAAGGAACATATGAAACATTTGGTGAAGCAGCTCGTCAACATTTCGATGGTTCATTAAAAGGTACATTAACACTTACTGCTGGTTTAGGTGGTATGGGTGGTGCACAACCTCTTGCTGTAACGATGAACGGCGGTGTTGTCATTGCTATTGATGTAGATAAGCGTAGTATCGATCGTCGTATTGAAAAGAGATATTGTGACATGTATACAGAATCATTAGAAGAAGCATTAACTGTTGTGAACGAGTATAAAGAGAAGAAAGAACCAATTTCAATTGGCTTGTTAGGAAATGCGGCAGAGATTTTACCAGAACTAGTGAAGCGTAATATTACGCCAGATTTAGTTACGGACCAAACATCTGCTCATGATCCATTAAATGGTTATATTCCAGTAGGTTACACATTAGAAGAAGCAGCGAAACTTCGTGAAGAAGATCCAGAACGTTATGTACAATTATCAAAAGAAAGTATGACAAAGCACGTAGAAGCAATGCTTGCGATGCAAGAAAAAGGCGCAATTACATTTGATTATGGAAATAACATTCGCCAAGTTGCATTCGATGAAGGTTTGAAAAATGCTTTCGATTTCCCAGGATTCGTTCCAGCATTTATTCGTCCATTATTCTGCGAAGGAAAAGGACCATTCCGCTGGGTGGCACTTTCTGGTGACCCTGAAGATATTTATAAAACAGACGAAGTAATTTTACGTGAGTTTGCTGATAATGAGCATTTATGTAACTGGATTCGTATGGCACGTCAGCAAGTCGAGTTTCAAGGACTTCCATCACGTATTTGTTGGTTAGGTTACGGTGAGCGTGCGAAATTTGGTCGCATCATTAATGAAATGGTTGCAAATGGTGAATTATCAGCACCGATTGTTATTGGTCGTGATCATTTAGATTGCGGATCAGTAGCATCTCCAAACCGTGAAACAGAAGCGATGAAAGACGGTAGTGATGCAGTAGCAGACTGGCCAATTTTAAATGCATTAATTAATAGTGTAAATGGTGCGAGCTGGGTATCTGTTCACCATGGTGGTGGCGTTGGTATGGGTTATTCACTTCATGCTGGAATGGTTATCGTTGCAGATGGAACAGAAGCAGCAGCAAAACGTATTGAGCGCGTATTAACTTCTGATCCTGGTATGGGTGTTGTTCGTCACGTTGATGCAGGATATGACTTAGCTGTGGAAACTGCGAAAGAAAAAGGCGTTAACATTCCGATGATGAAATAAGGAGGAGAAAACATGCTGGACACTTTACTAATAAATATCGGTCAATTACTAACAATGGATCAAGAAGATGGCTTGTTAAGACGGGAAGCGATGAACACGCTTCCTGTTATCGAAAATGGTGTGGTTGGAATTGAAAATGGTGTTATCACTTTCGTTGGAACAGCGGAAGAAGCGAAAGGACTTCAGGCGAAAGAAGTTATTGATTGCGGCGGGAAAATGGTTTCTCCTGGTCTTGTCGATCCGCATACTCACCTTGTATTTGGTGGATCTCGTGAAAATGAAATCGCACTAAAATTACAAGGAGTTCCGTACTTAGAAATTTTAGAACAAGGCGGAGGTATTCTTTCAACTGTAAATGCAACGAAACAGGCGTCGAAAGAAGAACTTGTTCAAAAAGCCAAATTCCATTTAGACCGTATGCTATCTTTCGGAGTTACAACTGTAGAAGCAAAGAGTGGTTACGGATTAGATGATGAGACGGAATGGAAACAATTAGAGGCAACAGCACAATTACAAAAAGAGCATCCAGTCGATTTAGTTTCCACATTTTTAGGCGCTCATGCAGTTCCTAAAGAGTATAAAGGTAGATCGAAAGAATTTTTACAGTGGATGTTAGACTTATTGCCAGAAATGAAAGAGAAACAATTAGCTGAATTCGTTGATATTTTCTGCGAAACAGGTGTGTTCTCTGTCGAAGAATCAAAAGAGTTTTTATTAAAAGCGAAAGAACTTGGCTTTGATGTGAAAATTCATGCAGATGAAATCGACCCACTTGGTGGTGCGGAAGCAGCTGCTGAAATTGGTGCAGCATCAGCCGACCATTTAGTTGGCGCTTCTGATAAAGGAATTGAAATGCTTGCAAACTCTAATACAGTAGCCACTTTATTACCGGGAACAACTTTCTATTTAAATAAAGAAAGCTTTGCCCGCGGCCGAAAAATGATTGATGAAGGTGTTGCAGTTGCGTTAGCTACAGACTTTAACCCAGGTAGCTGTCCAACTGAAAATATTCAGCTTATTATGAGCATTGCGATGCTAAAACTGAAAATGACACCAGAAGAGGTTTGGAATGCCGTAACGGTTAACTCATCATATGCCATTAACCGTGGTGATGTAGCTGGGAAAATTAGAGTCGGTCGTAAGGCAGATTTAGTTTTATGGGATGCTTATAATTATGCTTACGTACCGTATCATTACGGCGTAAGTCATGTAAATACAGTATGGAAGAATGGTAATATTGCATATATAAGAGGTGAACAATCGTGGAGCACGGCCACTATTTAAAGAAGAATGCAAAGTTTATCGATCGTGAAGTGACGAAATGGAGTGAGATGATTAAAGATTGGGAGGAAGGTGTAGAAATATTCGGTGCTGCCTTAATTGGAGCACCCCTTTCTAAACCATCTATTAGTCATTCAGGAGCAAGCTTTGCTCCAAAAACAATTCGTGCGATGTTAGATGCATATAGTACGTACGCAATTACAGAAGAACACGATATGAAAGAAAGTGTCTTATATGATTGCGGCGATATTACGATGCATGTAACGGATATAAAAGAAAGTCATAACAGAATTACAAAAACAGTTGGTCATATTACGAAAGCAAATCCGAACATGATACCAATCGTTCTTGGTGGTGATCACTCGATTAGTTTTCCTAGTATAACAGGATTTGCAAACAGTAAAGGAAAGGTCGGTATTATTCAATTTGATGCCCATCATGATTTACGTAATTTAGATGATGGTGGTCCGTCAAATGGTACACCGTTCCGTAGTTTACTAGAAAATGGTATCATTACAGGAAAACAACTTGTTCAAATTGGAATTCGTAATTTTTCTAACGCACGTGCGTACCATGAATATGCAATAGAGCATGGTGTAACAGTGTATACAATGAAAGACGTACGAGAGCGAGAAATAAAAGATATTATCATGGAAAGTATTGAAGTATTAAGAAAACAAGGTGTGACTTCTATTTATATTTCTCTTGATATGGATGTACTAGACCAAGCGTTTGCACCAGGTTGTCCAGCAATTGGCCCTGGCGGAATGGACAGTATGTCTTTACTTGATGCGATTGAATTCCTTGGTAAAGAACCGCTCGTTCAAGGAATGGATATAGTAGAGATTGATCCAACTCTTGATTTTAGGGATATGACGAGCCGAGTAGCTGCGCAAGTAATTATGAGTTTTCTTTTAGCGAGGGAAACAATTAGTAAGCGGGTTAGTATATAGACGGAAGAGTAGATCTTTATCTATGCCTTATCAAAAACACATTACTATTCAAATGTAGTGATGTGTTTTTATATTAAAAGAGAATGTGTGTGGAACCGTTAATAAAATTGCGGGTTGTTATAGTGTATTGTGTAAAATTAATTTCTTGCTTCTGAAGTGTTGACGTGTAAAATAATTTTATGATAAAATAAAAATTTTGCTAAAAAACTAAAAACATGTTAAACTTGAGAAGGTTACCATATATGGAGGTGGATTATTTGTTTCAAATTGGCGATAACATTGTTTATCCAATGCAGGGAGCAGGTATAATTAAAGCCATAGAAGAGAAGGAAATCTCAGGAGAAAAACAACAGTATTATGTTATAAAAATGTCGGCTAGTAATATGGAACTAATGATTCCAGCAGGGAGAATATCGAATTCGAATATACGACCAGTTACGGATATAACCGCATTAGTACACATAATGGATATTTTTCAACATGGGGAGTCAGATAGATTACTTACGTGGAAACAAAGGTATAAATTGAACACGGATAAAATAAAGACGGGTAAAATGCAAGAAGGTGCTGAAGTTGTGCGTGATTTAATGCGTATACAGAAAGAAAAAGCACTTAATGCAAGCGAAAAGAAGATGTTAGATAACGCATATGAATTTTTGATTAGTGAACTGGGATTAATTGAAGGTATCACAGAAAATCAGATAAAAAGCTTTTGTTAAGGTTCATTACAAATAATGTATTATATCCCAAAAAAGATCTTGAATTTTTTGGGAACATAGTTATAGAAAATTTATCATTTCAAAGACATTCAACTCTTTCACACCACTTTTAGAGCATTACCCCTATTGTTATTACTACAATCAAATCCATTTTTATTTTTTAATTTCATTTATGAATGTTCGAAGTTTAATTGAATACTCCGATAAAATAGTTACTTGATTTTTGCAATCCTGATTCACACTGGCACGGACGAGGAGCCGTAAGGATGAAAGAGAGGTAGGGCTTTCATTGTTTTAGGTATATAAGTTATTATTTTTAGAAGAATACTGAACTATATTCACTTCTATTGATAAGGTATTTTTTATATTAAAGAGATAAATGAATTGACAACCATATATGTTCAACAAAAAAGGTTTCCTTCTAAGGAAACCTTTTTACAGGCTGTGGAGAAAGTCTTCTCCACAGCCTGTTTTTGTGTCTGAACCTCTTTTTATGTGTCAACACTGATAAAAAGA
This sequence comes from Bacillus sp. ok061, assembly GCF_900108285.1. Lineage (NCBI taxonomy): Bacteria > Bacillati > Bacillota > Bacilli > Caryophanales > Bacillaceae > Bacillus > Bacillus sp. ok061. The sequence continues at coordinate 14,964 of NZ_FNUW01000052.1, forward strand.
GGTAAAGGAGAGATTTTTTATGATGGGTGCTTTAAAAAATCATCGTGATGAACGTGTATCTGTTTCTGTAGAAGAGTTGGTTCCACAAGATCATTTCCTTCGTGCGATCGAAGCGACAATTAGTTTTGATTTTATTGAAGAGAAGTTACGCCCTTATTACTGTGAAAACAATGGACGTCCGTCAATCCATCCTATCGTTTTATTTAAAATGATGTTTATTGGATATTTTTACGGTATTCGTTCGGAGCGTCAATTGGAAAAAGAGATTAAAA
>NZ_FNUW01000043.1:0-38000 GCF_900108285.1 Bacillus sp. ok061
ACCGCAACTTGTCAAAACATGAAAAAAATAGCCCTCCATCTGACCAAAAAAGGTCTGGTGGAGGGCTATTTTTTTGAAACTCTATTATTTTATGTTGTTTTTATTCGCTAAAATCAAAATGATTCCAGAGTGTGGGGAACCCTAAAGGGTTTCCCAACACTCTGTAAAAGGACGATACTTTATGTATCGTCCTTTTTGTATAAAAAAACACCCAATCCATTGAGAGATTGATTGGGTGTGAAAAAATTATTAATAATGTTTTTTACGTTTTGTAGCTAAAATACTTAATAATCCAGCTAGTAGAAGAACGATACCTACTGTTTGTATAGGATCTTCTTTATGACCTGTATTTGGAAGGTGCTTATCCGTATTTCGATCATCTTGCTGTTTGTTATCTGTTTCATTCGATGTTTCTTCGGAAGTTCCGTTTTCGTGTTTCTCAGATGTTTCAGTGCCTTTGTTTTCTTCTTTATTTGGAGGATTAACTGGCTTGTCATCTCCACCTGAAGAAGATTCAATCTTTTTATTTGAAACTGTAATTTGTAGTGGCGTAGCTTGGGCTTTATCAATTGTAAAGTTTATTGGTGATGCATCTAATTGATAGCCTTTAGGAGCCTTTGTTTCTATTAATTGATAATTACCAGGTTTCAAATCATTTATGATTACTTTTCCTTGTTGATCTGTTTTTAAACCTTCTCGGATGACGTTTCCATCTTGGTCTAAAATATTGAAAATGGCACCTTCAAGTGTTCCATGGTGATCAATATCAACTTTAGTTAACTCAATTGAACCTGTTGTTAAACTATTTAAAGCTGTAACAGAGGTAACCTGAGTTTGTCCTTTCGTAATTGTGAAAGGAATTGGTTTAACGTTTAAATCATAGCCAGTTGGAGCTTTCATTTCAATGAACTGATAGTCACCAGGACGTAAATCAGAAACAGAAATCTTACCATCTTTATCAGTAGCTAAATCAGAACGAACATCCTTGCCGTCCATATCCACAATTTTAAAGATAGCCCCTTCAAGAGTAGTGCCGTCGATGTCATCAACTTTAGTTAATTCAACAGCGCCTTTCGTTAAGCTATTCGTAGCAGTAACAGAGGCAATTTTTTCTTGGCCTTTTTTAACTGTGAACTTAATAGGTGTTTCGTTTAAGTCATAGTGTTCAGGAGCTTTTGTTTCGATAAACTCATAGTCTCCTGGTGGTAATTCATCCACAACTAAACGGCCGTTTTTATCAGTAGTTAAATCGGTACGGACGTCGTGTCCATCCTTGTTAACAATTTTAAATACTGCCCCTTCAAGTGTTGTGTTTTTCTTGGCATCATCTACTTTAATTAACTCTACACTACCTTTCGTTAAGCTATTAATAGCTGTAACGAAGACATGCTTTGTTTGACTTCTTTCGATTGTGAACTTAATTGGTTCTTCATTTAGGTCGTAATGTTTAGGAGCTTTCGTTTCAATAAATTGATAGTCTCCTGGTTGTAAGTTTTTAGCGATAATTTTACCATCTTTATTCGTAACTAAATTCGTGCGAATGTCGTTACCACTCATATCAGTAATTTTAAATACCGCACCTTCTAGCATTTCTTTCTTATCTATAGAGTCAACTTTTGTTAATTCCACGCCACCTTTTGTTAGGCCATTCTTGGCAGTAACAGAAACGTGAGTTAGTTGACTTTTCTCGATAGTGAAATCGATAGGTGTTTTATTTAAATCGTAATGCTTCGGAGCTTTCGTTTCAATAAATTGATAGTCTCCTGGGCGTAAGTTCGTAGCAGTAATCTTACCATCTTTATCAGTAGTTAAATCAGTGCGAACAATTTTACCTTTCGCATCGATGATGTTAAACACTGCATCAGAAAGTTTTGTATCTGGATTTATATCATCCACTTTTATTAATTCTACAGCACCCTCAGTTAAGCTATTTGTAGCAGTAACTTGGAGCTTTTCTTTTTGGCTTTTCTTAATTGTAAACTTAATAGGTGTACTATCTAATTTATAGTGTTCAGGAGCTTTCGTTTCAATAAACTGATAGTCCCCAGGACGTAAATCAGAAACAGAAATTTTTCCATGTACATCTGTTGTAAGCTCAGTGCGAATGTCATTACCATTCATATCAGTAATTTTAAATATCGCATCTTTAAGAGCGGTACCATCAACATCATCCACTTTAGAAAGCTCCACAGTGCCTTTCGTTAAGCTATTTGTAGCTGTAACAGAGATAGGCTCAGTTTGGCTCTTTGTGATTGTGAATGGAATTGGCTCTTTGTTTAAATCGTAGTGTTTCGGAGCCGTTGTCTCGATGAATTGATAATCACCAGGACGTAGGTCAGAAATGCTAATTTTCCCGTGTTGATTCGTAACAAGATCTTTGCGAATTACAGTACCATTCATATCCACAATTTTAAATACTGCGCCTTCAAGAGTAGTGCCATCGACGTTATCCACTTTAGAAAGTTCCACGCTGCCTTTTGTTAAACTATTTTTCATAGTAACGGTAGCAATATCCTTTTGGCTTTTTTTAATTGTAAATATAATTGGCTTTTCGTCTAAATCATAGTGTTCAGGAGCCGTTGTTTCAACGAATTGATACGTACCAGGACGTAAGTTTTCGACAACGATTTTACCTTCACTGTTTGTTTTTAAATCTGTTTTAAGTACTTTGCCATTTTGATCTAGTAAATTAAATATCGCATCGGCAAGTTTTGTTTGATCGTTTAAATCATCAACTTTAAGTAATTCGATACTACCTTGTTTTAAGCTATTTGTAGCAGTTAAAGAAATAGATTTCTTCTGTCCTTTTTCAATAGTGAATTTGATTGGTGTTTCATCTAAAACGTAATCCTTAGGAGCTTTCGTTTCGATGAATTGGTAATCACCAGGACGTAGGTCGTTAATTTCGATTAGTCCTTGATCATTTGTAACAAGGTCTTTATGAACTACATCACCGTTCATATTAACAATTTTAAATACTGCATCTTTAAGAACAGTGCCATCAACATCATCAACTTTAGAAAGTTTAACTGCACCCTTTGTTAAAGCATTTGTAGCAGTGACATGAAGAACTTCAGTTTGGCTCTTTTTAATTGTAAATACGATAGGTTTTTTATCTAAATCGTAATGTTCAGGAGCAATTGTTTCAACGAATTGATACGTACCAGGACGTAGATTTTCAACAACAATTTTACCTTCATCATTTGTTTTTAAGCCTTCTTCAACTAGCTCTCCGTCTGCATCTAATAAATTAAATACGGCGTTAGCAAGTTTTGTATTTATATCAATATCGTCAATCTTTGTTAGTTCAACGCTACCTTTTTTCAAAGCATTTTTACCTGTAACATTGATCTCTTTCGTTTGACTTCTTTCAATTGTAAATGGAATTTGTGTTTCTTCTAATACATAGTGCTCAGGAGCTTTTGTTTCAATGAACTGATAGTCTCCAGGGCGTAAATCAGAAACAGAAATTTTTCCGTTTTTATCTGTAACAAGATTCGTATGAACTTCCTTACCGTTCATATCAACAATCTTAAAGATTGCACCTTCGAGTATCGTACGATCGATGTCATCGATTTTTGTTAATGTTACTGCACCTTTCTTTAAACTGTTAGTAGCAGTAACAGTAATATTCTCTTTTTGACTTTTTTCGATAGTGAACGGAATAGGCTCTTTGCTTAAGGTATAGTCTTTTGGAGCTTTTACTTCAACAAATTGATAGTCTCCAGGACGTAAATCAGAAGCAGTAATTTTACCGTTTTTATCAGTCGTTAAACCTTTGCGAATTACCTTTTTAGTATCATGAGCGTCAACGATTATAAATTCTGCACCTTCAAGAGGAGTGCCATCAACATCATCAACTTTTGTTAAAGTGACGCCACCTGTAAGTAAACTGTTTTTTACAGTAACAGGGATAGGAAGATCTTCCTTACTACCTTTTTTAATTGTGAACTTAATAGGTGTTGGATCTAATTTATAGTGTTCAGGAGCTTTCACTTCAATAAATTGATAATCGCCTGGTGCTAAATCAGGGATAACTAATACTCCGTGTGCATCTGTTGTTAAATCTTTCATAATTTCTTTGCCAGTTGCGTCTTGTAATGTGAATACAGCGCCGGCAAGAGCTTTCGCGCTCTCCACGTCATCTTCTTTAATTAATTTGACCTTTCCTTTCGTCAAACTATTTTTGAAAGTAATAGGGATGAGCTTTTGTTGACTCTTTTCAATCGTAAATTCGATTGGCTCTTCATTTACATCGTAATAAGTAGGAGCCTTCGTCTCGATTAGCTTATAATTACCCGGACGTAAGTCTTGTACTACTAATTTACCGTCTTTATCAGTAGTAAGTTCCGTACGAACATCCTCACCTTTGTCATTAACAATTTTAAATACTGCACCTTCTAGGGTTTCCTTAGCATTTACAGAATCAACTTTTGTTAATTCAATACCGCCTTTTATTAAGCTATTAGTAGCTGTAACGTTAATAGCAGTCGATTGGCTCTCCTTAATTGTAAATTCAATCGGTGTTTTATTTAAGGTATAATGCTCAGGAGCTTTCATTTCGATAAATTTATAGTTACCTGGACGTAAACCAGTAGCAATAATTTTACCTTCCTGATTCGTAACTAATTCTGTACGGACATCTTCATTTTTGTTATTAACAATTTTGAATACGGCACCTATAAGTGCAGTGCCATCAGTATCATCGAGTTTTGTTAGTTCAACATCGCCTGGTAATAGACCATTTTCAGCTGTAATAACAATCGGTGTTTTTTGACCTTTCTCAATTGTAAATTCAATTGGTGTTGATCGCAGTTCATAATGTTCAGGAGCTTTCGTTTCAATAAATTTGTATTTGCCTGGACGTAAGTCAGAAGCTTTAACAGTTCCGTTTGTATCGGTAGTTAATTCTGTACGAACGTCTTCGTTCTTATCATTCACGATTTTGAACATAGCTCCAGCAAGAAGAGTCTTTTTATCAAATTCGTCGACTTTTAATAGCTCAACAGCACCTGTTGTTAAACTGTTTTTTGCAGTAATTGAGATAATGCTTGTTTGACTTTTCTCAATTGTAAACGGAATTGGTTCTTTATTTAAGTCATAGTATTTAGGTGGTGTTGTTTCAATAAATTGATAATCACCAGGATCTAAATCTTTAACGGTCAAAGTTCCATCTTTTTCTGTTTTTAAGTTTGTACGGACATCTTCATTTTTTTCGTTAACAATTTTGAATACCGCACCTTCAAGGGTAGTGCCATCAATATCATCCACTTTTGTTAACGTAACGCCACCTTTAATTAAAGCGTTTTTTGCTGTAATAGAAGCGGCTGTAGTTTGGCTTTTTTCTATTTCAAATAGAATAGGCGTTTTGTCTAATTCATAATGCTCAGGAGCTTTTGTTTCGACAAACTGGTATTTACCCGGACGTAAATCTTTTGCTTCTATTTGTCCATGTTCATTTGTTGTTAATTTCTCATATCCAGGAATATTTTTTCCGTTGCGATCCTGAACAGTAAACTCTGCCCCTGCTAAAGTTTTATTATAATTATCCACTTTTGTTAAAAGAGCAGATCCTTTAGTTAAAATATTTGTCGCAGTCCGGTTTACTACTGTTGTTTGATCTTCAGAGATAGTAAACGGAATAAGTTTGCTATCTAATTGATAATGCTCAGGAGCCTTCGTTTCTTGTAAGTAGTAAGTTCCTGGTTTTAGTTTATCTATAATAATTTGTCCGTTATTATTTGTTGTTAATTCTTCATGTTCTGGAATTACTTTTTTGTCTTTATCTAGTAGTGTGAAAACGGCGCCTTGTAGTGTTGCGTTTTTGTTCAGGTCATCAGATTTTGTTAAAACTACTTTCCCGACAAACTTCTTATTTGCAAGTTTATATGTTGTAGTCTCTTGTGTACCAAGTTCAACAATTTTCCCTTGTTTTAAATCCCAGCTAATTACATAGCCTTCAGGAGCCTTTGTTTCTTTTAATAAATATTTATCGCGTTTTAAATTATTAAATTTAGCGATACCGTCTTTGTCTGTTGTAATTTTACGGATAACAGTTTTACCTGTACGATCGTATAAAGTAAATTCTGTCCCAGCTAATAGTACGTTCTTATTGTCGTTATCTACCTTTATAATTTCAAGGTTTCCACGACCTTTGGTAGCAGATCCTCCGCCTGAACCAGAAGACATTCTCACTTCAATCGTTTCAGTAGTTTCTGTGTTTTTAACTGTCAACTTATTGCCTGTGATTTTCGCTTTATTACTTACTTTTTCTTTATCGTCTGCATTAATAAGTGAGCGATATTCTAAAATATAAGCTCGATCAATTTTTTTCAAGAAGGCAATTTCGAAATGTTGCTTTCCAGTATTATTGTCTGTTGTTATTTTGAGTTTATAGTCTGTTCCTTCTTTTAATTCGTTTACTGTATCTTTTGTTAAATTTCCATATGGATCAACAGTTGTAGGATATAAGTGGAATGAATCTTCTACAATTACCTGATTTTCGGTTGGGTCATCTGTTACAACCGCATCTGCAATGGTTGATTGGCTTTCGTTAATTGCGATACTCCAATTAATATAGTTGTCGTCTTGCACAGCTTTTTTAGTAACGAAGCTGCCACCTTTATTTACTTGAGTGTCACCTGTAAGGGTGTTAACAATTTTAGAGCCATCTTTTAAATCTGCCTCGTTTTTGTAGGTGCCTTGGATAAGTTCACCATCAAGGCTTGTTTTAAAGATAATATAGTAAGGTGAATTAATTGATTGTTTGAAATGAACCTTTAGGGTGTTTTTATTTTTCTCTGTAGGTTCTTCAAGTTCATATTTCTCAGTTGGTACAGCATTACCAGGTTGTGCATTATCAGGATTTCCATTTAAAATCATATCGCGCACTTCAATGGATCCAGGAACTAACTTTTGTTTATCTTGTATTACGTCTATAACATAAGGATCTTTAATCTCAACATTATTATAGTTAAAGCCTATTATCCAAGTAATTTCCTTCGTTTGGGCGTTATAAGAACCGTATTTATAACCATTTGCCTTTGTGAAAGTATCAGGATCGAAACTAGCTTCAACTTTATTTGATTGTGGCTTAGAATCCGTATCTATCCAAGATAGGTTACCTGTATTTTTAAATGAAGTTTTACCACTTTCTAGCTTTGTATAATCAAAGTCTGTCGTATATTTTACGACTAATGTCTTTGTCATATTAGACTGATATGTACCTATAAGAGTAATTTTGAAGCCTTTATCTGTTGCATCTAAAACATAGTCAGTCCCAGCTTGAAGGGTATAATTTCCGTCTTTAATTTCTAGTTTTTTATCTTTTAATTGTAATCCACCATGATCAAAGGTGTCCGTAATGATCGCGTTGTTTAATGGATAGTTGTTATTATTTACTATAATTGTCCAAGTTGTTGTTTTGTCTTTATAATTTGTTTCAGCTTTATTATTAGATTTAATAATATTTTGCTGCTTGAAGCTAGCTTCATTTTCTTTACTTGAATCATTATCAGCTGTAACTTTATTTTTTACTTTTCCATCTTCTATAACTTTATTAGTTGGCTTGGTTTTATAGGTAATCACATAAGCACTATTAATATCATCATTAAACTGTAAATCGAATCCATTCTTCTTGTTACTTACAGTGTAATTATTAACAGCGTCTCCTGTTACAAGCGTTCCCTTTTCATTATATGAAGCGTTTTTCACAACAATAGAATTTGCATCTAGTTCGTGTGTATCGTCAAAAATATCTTTTAAAATCGCATCTGCTTTTTTGATTTCTCTTTGATCACCATTGTAAGTAATTGTCCACTCAATTGTTTGCGTTTTTGGATCATATTTACTTGTTTTATTTAAGTGTGTACCACGAGAAACCGTTACAGTAGAGCTTGCGTTTTGTTGCTTTTGATTATCACTCGTTATCGTAACGTTATTTCGGAAACTTTTAATATTTTCATCAGTAATTTTTGTGGCATATTCGATTTGATATGCTCTATTGATAGAATCTTTAAAAGCAATCTCCAATTTTGATCCATCTGATGAAATAATATTGTACTCTGTTGGCTCAGCTTCTGTACCACGCGTTACATTCCCATTAACATCAACTTCTAAATAATAAACTTTAATAGAATCTTTATTTAAGCTTGTACCTTGTGGGATGTTATCTTTAAAAACAGCATTTTTAAGGGTGTCTTTCGTTTTGTTCATCTCTACTTTCCAATTAATTTCATTTGTATTAATTGGTCTATCAGGTAACCCTTTTTTATTCGTAGCTGTTTGTACATTAGGCTTAAAGTCAACTGTAATAGAAACATCCTTATCTTTAATTGGGAAAGGAATTTCTTGTGTTGTTGTACCTTTAATTTCAGCTTTATTAAATTCTGTCTTTAATTGTAGGTTACCAGCAACATCTGGATGCTCTTCAACATAATCGTTGAATGTCATCGTGACTTTTCCGTCTTTTGTAACAGTAAAATTACCAATTTGATTGTTTTCACTATCATATAAAGGACTGTTAATTGTATTGTAAATCTTAAAATGTTTAGGAAGATCAAAGATATAGTAATCTCCGCTTTTCACATTCATTGATTTTAAAAGCTCCCATGTAAATTCAATATTGGCAGGGGAATCTGTATTTGGACGGTTATCCTCTGTAAATGGTTTTCCGTCTTTATCCGTCAACTTTACACCGGTTAAAATGTTTGTTGTTATTTGCTTTGGACCTGAATTTGTATTTTCAGCAGGGTCGCTTGCTAGCTTTCGTTCTGGATTGTCAGTAGCAATTTTAGCTGCTGGGTTTTGTTCCGGATTATCGGTAACAGGTTTAGTTGCTGGGTTTTGTTCCGGATTATCAGTAACAGGTTTAGTTGCTGGGTTTTGTTCCGGATTATCAGTAACAGGTTTAATTGCTGGGTTTTGTTCCGGATTATCAGTAACAGGTTTAGTTGCTGGATCTTGCTCCGGATTGTCAGTAACAGGTTTAGCTACTGGATCTTGCGTTTGTTTATTAGTATCCTGTTTGGTGCCATCTTCTTTAGAGTCTTCTACCTGAACAGGAACTGATATAGGCTGAACCATTGTTCCTAAAGGAAAAGCGATTTGAACTGATTTTTCTCCAGTTTTTAAAGTTGAGTTAAACACGGTATCAACTTTAATTTTTCCTTTAGCGTCTTTCAAATTTTCTACTTGATCATTAAATATTAATTTTAATTTATTATCTTTAGCTGTTATAAAATATTGACCAATATTTTTTTGATCTGTTACTAAATCCCCTTGCAAATCTTTAGATACTTTTAATGCAAGTGGTATTTGAACTACTGCTGTATCATTTGCATGTGCAACTTGTTGATCCTTTATTGACCAAGCGTATTCTAATTGAATGGTTGATCCTATCTTTATTAAGTTGGTAGGATTTTTTGCTTCGTCAATAATATGATTCGTTGCATCTTTCATTTCAACAGTGTCAAATAAGGAATCTCCTGTTAAGGTTTCCGCTTTTACTTGATTGTATGGAAAACTAGCAAGTTGCGAAAATAGTACGAATACAATTAAACATACATTGAAAAGTTTTTTCATTTTTCCTCCTCTGAACATTCATTTGTCCATTGGGGACTTATTCCACATGAACAAATGGAATATTAAAAGTATTTGTTATAAGCTATTTGTTTTTGCTATCCCTCCGTTTCTATACGCGTTCTCAGACAAACTGGATTATGTTCAAAGTAATATTATTTAACGTAAAACAAAATGTATATTTACACAGTGATTTGGAAATATACACAATTCGACAAAAAATGTCGAAAAAAAACACTGATATAAAGAATGATATCAGACCTTTATATGTGAGATAGTTTTCATGTATATCTAGTAAAAAAGAATGGTTATAAAGATAAGTTTTACGATACATACTAACCAAGGTAGTGTATCCCCTTGTGAAGGCTTATTTTTGCCTTAAAGTTATGTGGAAATAAAAATCTAGATAGGGTTGTTTTTGGTCAGAATGAAGACAATATGTACTTTGAAAACAGTCATCTATTTTGTCTAAAGAGAGTTGTACGATTAGTGGACCGAAGTTGAAAGACGATAGTTTCTTACATTGTTAGAGGAATATAAGAATTACAGAATATTCGACTAATCCGTTACTACGGTCATTTTGAGACTGTTTAAACAATAAAAAAGAAGGTGTTTTCCTCCTTAGCTACAATATCTTTTTAGTAAAGATAAGCTGAAGTAACCTCCGCTAAAGATTATATACTTAAATGATAAAGAGTTCAACAATAGTTCACATATTTTCCCAAAATTAAAAAACGGCTGTTTTATGTGGAATAAATCTACAAAACAGCCGTTTTTTTATATTAGATTTCTGTTAAGATTATTGGTTCACCGCGTGTTACGACAACGGTATGTTCACATTGTGCAACAAGACTTTTATCAGGTGTAACGAATGTCCAACCGTCGTCACCACGCTCAATAATATGATCAGCTTTCATAGAGATGAACGGTTCTACAGCGATAACAAGACCGTCTTTTAGAAGCGCATTATCCATTGGATCATAGTAGCTTAAAATGTGATTTGGTGCTTCATGTAAGCTAAGACCAATGCCGTGACCAGTTAAGTTTTGAATAACATTGTATCCACTTTTATGTGCGAAGTTTGAAACAGCACGACCAATTTGATTTTGTTTTGAGCCAGCTTTAACCTTTTTCATTGCTGCCCAAAATGCATCAACTGCTGCTTGGCAAAGCTTTTCTTTTGCCTCGTCTTCTCCAAGTACAAATGAAATACCTGTATCAGCATAATAGCCATCAAGTGCAGCAGATACATCGACGTTTACTAAATCGCCTTCTTTTAATACACGATCTCCTGGAATACCATGAGCAACTTCTTCATTTACACTAATGCAAGTTACACCTGGAAAATCATATTCTTTTTCAGGTGCAGAAATAGCACCATGCTCATCTAATACTTTTTTACCGATCAAATCAAGCTCTTTCGTTGTCATACCTGGCTTCGCTTGTTTTTTCATTTCTTCACGTGCAAGCGCAACGATGCGGCCGATTTTTCGTAAGCCTTCTAAATCTTGTTCATTACGAATAATCATGAAAACCACTGTCCTTCCTCGAATATATATCTTATCCGATTGTATCATGTTTATTTTCGTCCTGCTACTTGCTTGCGGTATGCGAGCTGATTCCTATCACAAGGAATATATGACAATTGTCATATCGATGTCATGACGTATCATACTGTTTCCTAAGTTTTCCAGATAATACAATGTAAATATAAGAAACGGCGGGGGTGGAGAGATGGAAAAGATTATTGAAGTAAATGGTGTTTCTAAAACATTTAAACATAAAAACGCAGTAAATAACGTTTCATTTCACGTGGATAAAGGAGAAATAGTAGCATTACTTGGACCAAATGGTGCAGGGAAGACGACGATAATTTCGATGATGCTTGGATTAAAAGATCCTACAGAAGGTACGGTTTCTATATTTGGAAAGAGTCCAAAGCATAGAGGCGTTCGTAATAATCTTGGGGCAATGTTACAAGAAGTAAGTGTGATTGATAGCATTACAGTGGAAGAGGCAATTGAGCTATTCCGCAGTTATTATACGAATCCGGTAGCGAAAGAAACGTTACTGCAGTTATCAAATTTAGAATCAGAGCGAAAGCAAAGATGTGAGAAATTATCAGGTGGGCAAAAAAGAAGGTTAAACTTTGCGCTTGCACTTGCGGGAAATCCTGATTTGTTATTTTTAGATGAGCCGACAGTCGGCATGGATATTACGTCTCGAAGAACGTTTTGGGAAACGATTCGAAAGTTAGCAAGTGATGGTAAAACGATTATTTTAACTACGCATTATTTAGAGGAAGCAGATGCATTGGCGAATCGTATTTTATTGTTTGCGAACGGGAAGATTATCGCAGATGGCACACCGGATGAGATGAAAGCGACGATTTCTCGAAAAACGATCTCGTTTTATTCGAAAGAGAAAATTCCTAAGAGTTTACTAAAGGAATTACCGCATGTAACAGAAGTACAGTCAAATGAAGGGCGCTTCACTTTGACGACGGAAGATACAGATGCCACTTTACAAGCAATTTATGAGAGGAATCTACCTGTAACAGATGTTTCAGTTGAACGTGGAAGTCTTGATGAAGCATTTGAACAGTTTGTAGCAAATCAAAAGGGGGAAATCGCATGAGAGCGTTATGGATGCAGTGCAAAATAGAAATTTTACGTACATTCCGCAATAAATTATTTATCTTTTTCTCATTATTAATGCCTGTTATGTTTTACTACATTTTCACAAATGTTGTTCAAGTACCACAAAACGGAGATGCGTGGAAAGCACACTATTTAATTTCGATGGCAACTTTCAGCATTGTAGGGACTGCACTCTTTAGTTTCGGTGTGAGACTTTCTCAGGAAAGAGGGCAAGGATGGACACATCTTCTAAAAATTACACCGCTTCCAGAGGGAGCATATTTAACAGCAAAAATTATCGCTCAAACAGTAGTAAATGCTTTTTCAATATTAGTTATCTTTATTGCAGGGATACTAATTAATCATGTTGAGTTAACGGTAGGGCAATGGATTGGTGCGGGATTATGGTTATTGTTAGGGGTGACACCATTTTTAGCGTTAGGAACAGTAATAGGTTCTATTAAGAAGGCAGATGCAGCTGCTGGCTTAGCAAATATTTTAAATATGAGTTTAGCTGTAATTGGCGGGTTATGGATGCCGATTGAAGTATTCCCAAAAATATTAAGAACGATTGGTGAGTGGACACCGACATATCATTTTGGAAGCGGTGCATGGGATATTGTAGCTGGAAAATCTATTGGATGGGAAAATATTGCGGTACTAGGAGGTTATTTCCTTATATTTGTTGTAGTATCAATATATATAAGAAAAAGACAGGAAGCGGTATAAATGATAGAGAAGAAGAGGATTGAGGTTTTTCCGAAACATATGGGGTTCTTTCCGTATATGTGGCTTGTGTATTTAGCGTTTCCGATTTATGCACTTGTACAAGAGGAGGGCTCAAGGTTAATGTTTGGGGCTGGTATGCTAATTCTTTTTTTATTAGCATACCGGCAGCTGTATTTTGTTACAAAAATGTTCGCAATGTGGGCTTGTATGCAAATGGTTATAGCCTTGTTATTTAGTTTTTTTTATAGTCCGTATCTTATTTTTTTATGTTTTTTCACATCAAATGCCATAGCATTCGCACCTACGAAAAAAATGTTTCGAATATTATTGGGATTATTAGTTGTAACACTTATAACATTTGTATATGGTGCGGGTTTTTCATTTACAAGCTTTATAAATACTGTACCGATGCTTATTTTAATGCTTGTTGCGCCTTTTGGGATGCGCAATTTTAATCAAAAAAAGATATTAAGAAATCAATTAAACGAAGCAAACGAGCAAATTAAAGACTTAGTAAAACGTGAAGAACGGCAGCGGATTGCGAGAGATCTTCATGACACATTAGGGCATACGTTATCTCTTATTACTTTGAAAAGCCAGCTTGTAGAGAAGTTAATTGTGAAAAATCCAGAGCGTGCAAGTGTGGAAGCGAAGGAAATTACACAAACGTCTCGTACAGCCTTAAAGCAGCTGAGAGAATTAATTTCTGATATGCGTATGATTACGGTAGAAGAAGAGCTAGAGCAAATAAAGGTAATCTTACAAGCAGCTAATATTGAATTAGAAGTGAGACAAGAAGCAAGCTCGAGCTCGTTATCACCAATTGAACAAAATATTGTCGGGATGTGTTTACGCGAGGCCGTTACAAATGTTGTAAAACATAGCAAGGCAACGCGGTGTGCAGTTTCTGTATTAGAATTGCAAGGTGAGCTAATTTTGAAAGTAGAAGATAACGGAATCGGTTTAACAGATCAAAATCATGATGGAAATGGTATCCGCGGCATGAAAGAACGAATTGCTCTTATTGATGGATTTGTTGAACTAGGTACAATCAATCCAGGGACGTTGTTAACAGTAAAGGTTCCAGTTGTTATTAGAACAGGAAAGGATGAGGTGAGGGCATGATTCGAATTATTATTGCAGAAGATCAACGAATGCTTCGTGGTGCATTAGGGGCCTTACTTGATCTAGAAGATGATATCGAAGTAATTGGGCAAGCGGCAAACGGGGAAGAGGCGCTAAAATTAATTGAATCGTTAAAACCGGATATCAGTATTATGGATATTGAAATGCCAATTCAAAGTGGATTAGATGTTGCTGAAGCGTTAAAGAAAGAAAAATCACCATGTAAAGTAATGATTTTAACAACATTTGCACGGCCGGGATATTTTGAAAGAGCAATGAAAGCTGGTGTGCACGGCTATTTGTTAAAGGATAGTCCAAGTGAAGATTTAGCGGCAGCAATTCGTAATGTAATGAAGGGGAAACGAGAGGTCTCCCAAGAGTTAATGTTCGGTCTATGGCAGGAGCAAAATCCGTTGTCAGATCGCGAAAAGGAAGTATTGTTGCTTGCGAAAGAAGGAAAGACGGCAAACGAAATTGCGAAGGCACTTTATCTTTCACCGGGTACAGTACGTAATTATATTTCTGAAGTATTAACGAAGCTCGACGCGAAAAATAGAATTGAGGCAATTACAATTGCGGAAGAAAAGGGTTGGATATAAGAAGAAGTTTACCTAAGAGGAGTAAACTTCTTCTTTGTTATTGTACTTCTATTAGCTTATTTACTCTTTGTAACGACTTGTAACCATGTGCTTCAAATGCCTTTGCAAATTCATTTGATACGGCAGTGCCATATAAATCTTTTGCAGCTTGTACGATGTGAGATTGAAGTGATTCAAAGTCTTCAGCGGAAGTTGCATAATTTTGCAATGCACGCATAACAACTTTGCTTACTTTTTCATTGCCTTGTTTTTGAACAGCAACACCGTTATATGTTTTACCTTCAGCTAATTGATATAATACGTGACTGATAATACCGGAATTCACGTGTGATTCTTGATTATTACCATCGTTATAGAAATCTTGTAAATTTGTATATAATTTATGACCGCCGTCACCAATTTCCCTTGGGATATCACGAATTGTTAGGCCACCTAATGTATCGCCCATAATCCAGTTTCCTTTATCTTTCTTTACGTAATATTCGATTTGTGTACCCCAGAAATCCGCTAATCCCTCGTTTAGTGCAGATGTTTCAGCGCTTGGATATCTCACGACTTTATTTTTCGTCGTGCCACTGAATACAGCATGCCCAAATTCATGAGCGGTTACATCAAGAGCTGATGTTAGTTTTCCGTTTAAACCATCACCAAATACCATTTGGTTCCAAGCGGGATGCCAAAACGCATTTACATAGTCCTCTTTTATACCATCACTAACTTCAGTAGAATCAAAACCGTGTACACTAGCAACAACTTTTGAATCTTTATTATCGTAACTTTTTAGATTATGTTCTTTCTTAAAGTAATCATAAATATCACTCATGTTCTTCATAGCGCCCGCGGCTTCTTTATCTGCAAAATTAGGAGTGCTACTTGAAATTAGTGTCCCTGGATAACCAGCTTGACTATATCCTCCGAGGGAATCGGCGTAGTTTGCATTATAAATATAAATACCATTTCCGCGTGATAAATCCGCTAAATAAAATTTCCCATCAGTTCCTTTGGCAATATTGAAAGAGATGTTTTCTTGAAGTGCATTTTTCCCAGTTCCTTGCTCACTTGCAGGGGATAATCTAGGTGATGTTACTTGATTTATAGTCTTATTCTCTTTGTTTTTAATGAATTTTTCTTGGAAAAGTACTTCGCCAGTTTTTAAATCAACGATAGCATTGCCGTTTATAATTTGTTCATTGTTTTCATAAGTAAATGTAATAACAGTTGCGAATGTATAATAGCCATCTTTTTTCTTATAAACAACGGTTTCGCTAGAGAATTCTGTCTCAACTGCATCACTTGAAATTTGAACTATATCGCGTAATTTAGATTTTACTTCATTTTTCGACAAAAAATTTGTTATAGTAAGATTAGGTTGTTGATTTAAATTTTGAACAACTTTACCACTAACAGTTGTGATCACTCCATTTTTATCTACTTTTACAATGAGATCTTGGCCATATACTTTATAGTTTTTATATGTTTGTGCAAGGCGAACTTCGGTTTGATTTTCTTTGGTTTCTTTATTTGTAGGTTGGAAATCTACATTTTTTTCAGTAGTGACTTGTTCTTGTTGAGCTTTAGCCCCATCTACCTCACCTTTTAAATACTTTTTAGCAATATTTTCTTTCGTATCATTTTGAGGTTGTGTTAATTTCCCGATTGTTAAACCAGGCTGAGCAATTTCAACTTTGACTGCACTTTTGTCTAATTCTTGAGCATGAATAGCTTCTGTTGATAAAGGGTAAAGAAGACCGAATGTAACGAAAGCACTGGCAAGTTTTCTATAATTCATCTATAACACTCCTAATCTATTATTGTATGTGAGATGAATTGTATGAAAAATTTGCCGAATTTTATATATATTATGCATTATTTCATATCAAAAATTGTCGAATGCACATTATTGTAGTGGTATGACAACTTAACAAATTAGATTGTTATAATGGGATGGTGAGTAAGTATGCAAGCAGAGAAATTAGGAAGTGAAATTAAGAAAATTAGAGTGTTAAGAGGATTAACACAAAAACAGTTATCCGAGAACATATGTCATCAATCGGAAGTAAGCAGAATTGAATCGGGTGCGGTATACCCAAGTATGGATATATTGCAAGGTATTGCAGCAAAGTTACAAGTTCCCATTATTCATTTTTATGAGGTACTCATTTATTCCGATATTGAGAGGAAAAAGCAGTTAAAAGATCAAATCATTATGCTTTGTAAGCAAAAGAAATATAAAGAAATTTATAATAAAGTATGGAATGAGCTGAAAAAGGAAGAATATCATCCGGAGTTTCAGCAATTTCTTCAATGGCAATATCATGTAGCAGCTTATGTATTGAAGAAAAGTGATTATGAATATTGTATTTTAGAATTAAAAAAATTGTTAAACCAACAATTAACTGGGATTGATGTGTACCAAAATCTTTATATAGAGAATGCAATTGCAAATATTTATGCTGAAAATGGTTACTTTAAGAAGGGTATGGAGTTATTTGAAGGTATATTAAAGCAATTAGAGGTATTACCTGAAAATAAAGAGTTTGATGTGAAGGTAAGACATAATTATGCAAAAACATTATACTTAGATAATCAATATGAAGAGGCTCTTTTTCAAATAAATAAAGCTATTGAAATATCGTGTCGAATCAATAGTATGGCATTGATTGGGCAGCTATACTATCAAAAAGGTGAATGCTTGGAAAAGCTAGGCTATGATGAGACAGAGAGTGAAGAGGCTTATGAAAAAGCTTGTTTCTTTTTTGATATATTAGAAATGCATACGTATAAAGAAAAGTTTATGAAAAAAATGAAGAAATAAAATAACACAAAAACTAAATATGCATAATTGCATAATGTATGGATAAATTTTCATGATATATTAAAAGAAAAAATGTGGGTGATGGAATATGAAGAAACTACTTATTGGTAGTTTATTAACGTTAGCAATGACATGGGGTATTTCATTAGCAGATACAGCTTTAGAGAAAAGCCAAGTAATTTCTCATGATGATCAAGAGGTACAATTAGCTTCAGATATGCCTTTTGAGTTTTAAAAAACAACCGCCTTACTTAGACGGTTGTTTTTTTATGGAGTAACATCCAAACGTCTTTACTAGAAACAGGTTTGCTAATAAAGAATCCTTGAATGTGATCACAATTTTGTCTATGTAAAAATTCCCATTCTTCTTCCGTTTCTACACCTTCTGCAATCACTTCTAAATTTAGTTCTTTTGATAGTGTAATAATGGAAGAGACAATTGCTTCTTCTAAAGGACTATTTGTAATTCCACAAATAAACTCTCGAGCAATTTTTAATGTGTTAATTGGATATTTTGTTAAATAAGCTAAAGAACTATAACCAGTTCCAAAGTCATCGATTGAAATTTGAATGCCGAGATTTTGAAGCTGTTCTAGTTTTGCAACTACAGATTGATTTTGATTAATTGCGATGCTTTCCGTAATTTCAATATCTAGTGCTTCTGGTTTCAGTTCTGTTTCTTCTAACACCTTTGAAATAGTTGGGATTAAATCTGCATGGTTAAATTGAACAACAGATAAATTCACACCAACTTTTAAGTGAGAAAAACCTTGATTATGCCATCTTTTTGCCTCTAAACAGGCAGTACGTAAAATCCAATTACCAAGTTCAATAATAAAACCAGTTTCCTCTGCTAGAGGAATAAATTGGGCAGGAGATACGATACCGAGTTTTGGATGCTTCCAACGTATTAATGCTTCAAAACCGATAATTTCTTTTGTTTTTGTGCTTACTTGTGGTTGGTATTCAAGGAAAAATTCATTTTGTTGTAATGCTTTTGAAAGTTCACCTTCTAAGAATTGAATTTCATTTTGAGCGATACTCATTTCTTTTGAGAAGAAAACAAATCTGTTTTTTCCATTTGCCTTCGCACGGTACATAGCCATATCAGCATTTTTCATTAACTCATTTACATCAGTTCCATAATCAGGATACATCGCAATTCCGATACTTGGTGTAATAGAGAGTTCTTCGCCTTGAATGAAGAATGGTTTGTTTAAAATAGTTAAAATCTGTTCAGCTATAAAAATTGCACTTTTTTCTGAGTACATTTCTGGTAATAGAATGGTAAACTCATCTCCACCTTGGCGAGCGACGACATCTTTTGAACGCAAGCAACCGCGTAGTCTGTTTGCTACTTCAATTAATAATAAATCTCCGACGTCATGGCCAAGTCTATCGTTAATTTTTTTAAATCGATCTAAATCAAGGAATATGACGGCGACATCATTTGCGTTAGTTTGGGCTGTATTCAAAATGGCTTTTAAATCTTTTTCGAACTTTCGGCGATTTGGTAATCCAGTAAGTGCATCGTGAAAGGCTAAATGTTCTACTTGTTTTTGTTTCTCATATAAAGTGGTAATATCACGCGCTATCCCAAACATTCCGACCACTTCTTTGTTTATAAAAGTGGGGATAAGTGTAATATGGAGATAATAATAATAGCCTTCTTGTTCTTTTGTACGAACTTCTAACGTTTGTGGCTTACCTTCCTTTGTAATTTGTAAAGCCCTCTTTAGTAGTTCGTGGTCTTTTGAATCAATGAAGTGTACCAGAGAATAGCTTGCCACTTCGCAATAATAGGCAGTAAATAAGCTTTCGCATGCCTTATTAGATTGTTGAAAAATGCCATTCATATTTAAAGAGAAAACGGCATCGGGATGATCTTCGAATAAAGATTTATAGCGTTGTTCACTTTTTGATAATGCAAATGCACCTTCTTCAACTTCGCCCTCTAGTTGTGTAGTCAACTGTTCATATGTATGGATTAGTGCTTGATTATCTTTCCACATGTAAAGTTGCCGCAAGAATAACAAAATAAGTGATAACACGAGGCCGATTAACATGAATTTATCATCCCAAGGTTGAATGATAATAAAAGAAAAAGTAATAATTATACTAAAATAAGGTAGTATAAAACGTATATAATCGAATCGATAATATTTTGCTTTCGTTTCATGCTGCATTGGTTTATCCAAAATATATAGTATGGAAGAAAGTCCAATTAATAAAATAGAAGCAGTGTGTATTAAATAATTAATTTCAGCGGAAGTTTTCATCCCAAAATTCAATTGAAACAGATGAATATAACCGTATACGAGTATAATAGTGAAACCGATAATTAATGCGACTCTACTAGAAGAATATTGTTCTCTTCTATATAGGCTAATAACGGCGTAAATTACTAATGATTGTGCAATGAAATACCCAATTAAAATCCAAGTATCCTTTGTTAACATGCGGAAGCTTGAAATATCTAAGATAAAAGTTAAGGTGAAATAAATGTTCATAATAATAATAAAGATGCTATCGAATGAGAATTGAGAAAGTCCCTTAATAGAGTAATTTTTTATAAACTTTATAGCAAATCCAACAAAGAGCAAAATATATTGTATGATAAAAAAAGGTAATGCTTTATACGAAAATATAGATTGATTATTCATGGAAATCGAACTAAGAAATAGGGTTATCTCCATAACTAATCCACATAGGCAAGTGCATAGTAATAAAATCCAAAATAGTTTATCACTGCGTTTCATTTTTTTAATAGCTTTATATAAACAGTGGCAAGAAAAAAGTGCAGCAAAACAGAATAAGAAAAGAATCCCAATTTCCTTTATATGCGACTCATTTGGAATAAAGAGTATCCAAAGAGCAAATATAGATATGTATATTATGACAAATTGTACATACTTTTTTTGATTAATCATATTATGACTCCGTTTCAATAAAGTTGAATCTCGGGGGAATGCTAATTTAAATAATAGCATATAAAATAGGATGTTTTTTACTATAAAAATTACTTTTTTGAAAAAATGGTGCAAAGTTACAATTTACCACTGTAACATTGCACCACTTATTCTTTTAATGCCTCTTATAGCAGAAAGTTCATCTATTAATCGGAATAGTGCTAAGTCTTTTTGTTTACTTTCAATCATAATATCGAAATTATGATTGTTTTTTTTTGCAACGTGTAAGAAGGGCTTAATAAACTCTAAATCGATATATTCAGCATGAGCCCTAAATTCTTTTTCCGATCTTGGGGAGGAAATGTGAACTTTAGGAGAGATATTTGTATGTGACCAAGTTTCAAAAATTGCAGGAAGCAACTCTTCTAGTGGTTCCTCGCAAAGATTGGCCATATGATGATGATAATCAAATACAAATGGGATATTTTCTTTTTGGCAAATTGATAAAGTTTCAGAAGTTGTATACGTTTTATCATCATTTTCAAGAGTCATTTGTTTTTTTATATGTGCAGGAAGTTTTTTTATGTTTTCATGGAAGCGCTCAATTGCCTTTTCTTTATTTCCATAGGCTCCACCTACATGAATGTTAATGTAAGAAGAATCTGCAATGCCTATAGCATCCAATATTTTATAATGATAAGTCATATCCGTAATAGCGTTAGTAGTAATATGTGGCTTGTCGCTTGTAAATAACGTAAATTGATTTGGATGAAAACTTATTCGTAAATTGTGTTCTTTAATTAAAGCTCCTATTTTACGCCAAAGTGGTGTGAATACCCCAATATAGTCAAACTCGACTTCGGGGTGTGTTGCCAGTGGGACGATGGAAGACGATAGGCGATATAGCGGGATTTCATGCGCTATATTGTAATGAAGGATACGTATTGTGTGCTCTAAATTTTGCCTTATAACATGGTACAGTTTGTCTTCTCGCTCTTGTTTACTCAGTTTTTTAAAGCTTGTAAACGTCATTGTTTTGGCAGGAGAACAGTCCCAGAGTGCCATTGCATTTGAGACATATCCAAACCGCATAATCATATGAGATACACCTCTTTTATTCATTGTCTTTCCTATAAAAAGAAAGCAAGCATTGTTCCAATCCATTCCTTTCCTCTATCGATAAGAGAAGGTGGGTTTACATCGCTATAGGAAAGTACGGATGCATTCTCTAGATCTTCATGGAATTTATTTTTTACTGTTCGAATGAACTGTTTATTATATAACAGGCAGTTTATTTCATGGTTAATATATAAACTTCTCATATCAAAGTTTGCTGTTCCGATATCACAAATATCATCATCCACTATAATAATTTTGGCGTGAAAAAAGCCTTGTTGAAATGCGTAAATATTGCAACCAGCCTGTATTAATTTTCGGCAGTACGGGAATTTTGCTTCTCGAACGAGAGGATGATCAGCTTTTTCTGGGACGAGAATTGTGATTTGAACCCCTCTTTCTCTTGCTTTTAATAAGGCATTCATAATTTTTTTTCCAGGAATGAAATATGGTGTACCGATACAGATTTCTTTTTTTGCTTCGTTAATTAAATGTAAAAAAGTATGCTGTAAATAAGCACCATCAGTCGGAATAAATCGATGCATTATGGTACCTTTGTTTTGTTTTGGAAAATAAAGAGAAGCATCCAAAAAATTCTGTTTCGTATCATCAAACCAGTCATGCAAAAATTGCTTTTGTAAATCTTGAACCCCTTCTCCTGTAAGACGTAAATGATAGTCTCGCCATAATCCTAAATATTCATTATGCCCTAGATACTCTTCGCCGATATTAAATCCCCCGATATAGCCAGTTTTCCCATCAATCACTGTAATTTTTCTATGATTTCTTTGATTGGCAGAAAAGAAAAGCAGAGGAAATTTTACCTTATGACAAAATGAAAAAGATACACCATGTTTTCGCAGGGAGCGAATAGCTTCGTTTGATAAATAGTGGCTGCCAAATCGATCAAGTAAAAGTCGTACTTCAATTCCTTCCTGAGCCTTATCAATCAGCAACTTTAAAAATTCACGACTGATTTTATCGTTTTTTACAATGAAGAATAAAATATGAATGTGGTGCTGTGCTTGTTTTATATCCGTAAATAAGGCGTCATACAAATCTTTCCCGTATGTATAAAGGTGAAAATCACTTTGACGTAAAGGGAAAGTGCGAGAGCTTACCCGCTTTAAATGAAGAAGTCTCCCGTATGAAAGGTCAATTGTAATCCAAAGAGCAACGGATATTAACAAAAGAGATAAGTAGAGCATCAGTGAATTCCCTCCTTCGCATTCTTTTCACCTTCAGTGTGTTACAAATGATACGGGTAGCACGGTTGTTATTATAAATTTCATCAGAGGATAGTATGTTGCACTGATTAAAGTTTCACTTTATAGTTTCACCGAAATAAACAGCTTTATGAAAAAATGTGTTGTTCTATAACAAAAAACTGTTGACTGAATGCTCACTCATTATATAATGGGGGTAGGGGATATAATTCAGAAAATTATATATTTTTGAAGATTCTAAAAATAAAGAGATCTTACAAAGAGAGGGGTAGCATAAAAATGAATAGCTTACTGATCATTAATTGGCTGGCTGCCATTGCTGTTATTGCTTATGCAGGATATTTGTTTGTATATCTTATACGGACGAGAATAGCCTACATACAATTAGGAAAAAAAATTGAATTTGACCGTCGTTTTAAAGAGCGTTGGAATCTCCTTAAGGTCAATGTTTTCGGTCAGAAAAAGCTGCTGAAAGATAAGAAAAGCGGCATCATTCACGTTATGTTCTTTTACGGATTTATTCTTGTCCAATTTGGAGCAATTGACTTCGTTTGGAAAGGACTCGCACCAGGATCACATCTTCCACTTGGACCACTATACCCTGCATTTACATTCTTCCAGGAAATTGTCACACTTGTTATTTTAATTGCAGTATTTTGGGCTTTTCATAGACGTTATGTAGAAAAGCTTGTTCGTTTAAAACGTAACTTCAAATCAGGTCTTGTTCTTATCTTTATCGGTGGTTTAATGATTTCTGTGCTACTTGGTAACGGTATGGGACTTATATGGCATGGCGAGGAGCTTTCATGGAGTGAACCAATTGCTTCTGCAATCGCTTACGTTTTTAGCGGGATAAATGAAACCGTAGCCATTTCAGTGTTCTATTTCTCTCGGTGGGCGCAGTTACTAATTATGTTAACGTTTTTAGTGTATGTTCCACAGTCAAAACATGCGCATTTAATTGCGGGACCAGCTAATGTATTTTTCGGTCGTATTTCAAACCCAGGGAAGCTTGAAAAGATTGATTTTGAAGATGAAACGCAAGAAACATTTGGTGTTGGTAAAATTGAAGACTTTAGACAAAATCAACTTATTGACTTATACGCTTGTGTAGAGTGTGGCCGTTGTACAAATATGTGTCCAGCAACAGGCACAGGAAAAATGTTATCGCCGATGGACTTAATTTTAAAACTTCGCGATCATTTAACTGATAAAGGGGCTGCGGTAACATCAAAAGCACCGTGGGTTCCAGTAGTTGCCTTCAATAATACACAAGGAAATCAGTTAGCGATGATGGCAGCTGGAAAAGGACAACAAGAATCAGCGGCTACAACGCTCGCTTACGATCCGAGTTTAATCGGAGATGTTATTACAGAAGAAGAGATTTGGGCATGTACAACGTGTCGTAACTGTGAAGATCAATGTCCAGTTATGAATGAGCATGTTGACAAAATTATTGATTTACGTCGATATCTCGTTTTAACAGAAGGAAAAATGGACGCGGAAGCACAACGCGCGATGACAAACATCGAGCGTCAAGGAAATCCGTGGGGTCTGAACCGTAAAGAGCGTGAAACATGGCGCCAAGGTGATGATGAAGTAACAGTTCCAACTGTAAAAGAAAAATCAAAAGCTGGTGAGGAATTCGAGTATTTATTCTGGGTTGGTTCAATGGGATCATACGACAACCGTAGTCAGAAGATTGCAATATCATTTGCAAAGTTAATGAACGAAGCAGGCATTTCATTCGCAATTCTCGGTAATAAAGAAAAGAATTCTGGAGATACACCACGCCGCCTCGGAAATGAATTTGTATTCCAAGAGATGGCGACAAAGAATATCGAAGAATTTGAAAAGGCAGGAGTGAAGAAAATCGTTACGATTGATCCTCATGCTTATAACACATTTAAAAATGAGTATCCGGACTTTGGCTTGCAAGCAGAAGTCTATCATCATACAGAATTGTTAGCTCAGTGGGTGAAAGAAGGGCGCTTAAAGCCTGTTCACGCTATTAAAGAAACAGTTACGTACCATGATTCCTGTTATTTAGGAAGATACAACGAAGTGTACGAAGCGCCACGTGACATTTTGAAAGCGATTCCTGGAGTGAATCTTGTAGAAATGGCACGTAACCGTGAAACGGGAATGTGCTGTGGCGCAGGTGGTGGCTTAATGTGGATGGAAGAAACAACAGGTTCACGTATTAACGTTGCTCGTACAGAACAAGCATTAGCTGTACAGCCATCCATTATCGGTACAGGTTGTCCATATTGCTTAACGATGATCAGTGATGGAACGAAAGCGAAAGAGGTAGAAGAGAAAGTTCAAACTCTTGATGTGACAGAGATTTTAGAACGATCTGTTATCGGACAGAAAAAAGAAGCGATGTAGTTTATAAGAATGTATACAACTTTAGAAAGAGGTGCAATGATTGCACCTCTTCTCAACGTAGGGATACCGAGCGAGCGCTCAGTGTTAAAAAATGAAATGGGGGAAAGAAACATGAGTAAAACAGTTATTTTAAGTGCTGCAAGAACACCAGTTGGAAAATTTGGAGGATCTTTAAAAGATGTAAAAGCGACGGAACTTGGAGGAATTGCAATTAAAGCAGCGCTTGAAAGAGCAAATGTTGCGGCTAGTGATGTTGAAGAAGTTATATTTGGAACGGTTATTCAAGGTGGACAGGGACAAATTCCATCGCGCCAAGCTGCGAGGGCTGCTGGAATCCCTTGGGAAGTGCAGACGGAAACAGTGAATAAAGTTTGTGCATCAGGCCTTCGTGCGGTTACGTTAGCGGATCAGATTATTCGTACTGGCGATCAATCACTGATTGTAGCTGGTGGTATGGAGTCGATGAGTAACAGTCCTTACATTTTACGCGGAGCAAGATGGGGATACAGAATGGGCAACAACGAAGTTATTGATTTAAACGTTGCTGACGGTTTAACATGCGCATTTTCAGGTACACACATGGGTGTTTATGGCGGAGAAGTTGCG
The DNA here is from genome assembly GCF_900108285.1 of Bacillus sp. ok061. NCBI lineage: Bacteria > Bacillati > Bacillota > Bacilli > Caryophanales > Bacillaceae > Bacillus > Bacillus sp. ok061. The sequence continues at coordinate 25,735 of NZ_FNUW01000043.1, forward strand.
AAGGAAGATGGAATTTCTCGCGAAGCGCAAGATGAATGGGCATATCGTAGCCATCAGCGTGCGGTTTCAGCGCATAAAGAAGGACGTTTTGAAGAGGAGATCGTTCCAGTAACGATCCCGCAAAGAAAAGGCGATCCTATTGTCGTTGCAAAGGATGAGGCGCCACGTGAAGATACAACGATTGAAAAGTTAGCAAAGTTAAAACCTGTATTTGATAAGACAGCGGCGGTGACAGCTGGTAATGCACCGGGACTAAACGATGGTGGTGCCGCACTTGTATTAATGGGCGAAGACAGAGCGAAGCAAGAAGGAAGAAAGCCATTAGCGACAATTTTGGCGCATACAGCAATTGCAGTGGAATCTAAGGATTTCCCAAGAACGCCAGGTTATGCAATTAACGCATTGCTTGAAAAAACAGGCAAGAAAATTGAAGACATCGATTTATTCGAGATTAATGAAGCATTTGCAGCGGTAGCAATTGCAAGTACAGAAATCGCAGGAATTGATCCAGAAAAATTGAATGTAAATGGCGGCGCAGTGGCGATGGGACATCCGATTGGAGCAAGCGGAGCGCGCATTATCGTAACATTAATCCATGCACTTAAGCAGCGCGGCGGCGGAATTGGAATTGCTTCGATTTGTAGCGGTGGCGGTCAAGGGGATGCAGTGATGATTGAAGTTCACTAATTAAAGTTCGAGGGTATAAAATTTATTAACAATTAAGGGGGAAGAAAAAATGGGTGTACAAAACATTGTTGTAATTGGTGCAGGACAAATGGGATCAGGAATTGCGCAAGTATGTGCAATGGCAGGATATGACGTGAAGGTACAAGATTTAAAAAAAGAGCAATTAGATAGAGGATTGGCTATTATTACGAAAAACTTAGTGCGCCAAGTAGAAAAAGGACGCATGAAGGAAGAAGAGAAGGAAGCGACATTAAATCGTCTTACAGTAACGCTTGATTTAGATTGTGTGAAAGAAGCGGATCTTATTATTGAAGCAGCTGTTGAGAAAATGGATATTAAAAAGAAAATCTTTGCGAATCTAGATGAAATTGCTCCAGAACACGCAATTTTAGCGACGAATACTTCATCTCTGCCAATTACAGAAATTGCAGCGGTAACGAAGCGTCCGGAAAAAGTAATCGGCATGCACTTTATGAATCCAGTTCCAGTTATGAAGCTTGTTGAGATTATTCGTGGTTTGGCTACAGATGATGCGGTATATGAAGCAATTGAAGATATTACGAAAAAAATTGGGAAAGTACCAGTTGAAGTGAATGACTTCCCAGGTTTTGTATCAAACCGCATTTTGCTACCGATGATTAACGAAGCAATTTATACGTTATATGAAGGTGTAGCGACGAAAGAAGCAATTGATGAAGTAATGAAGCTTGGTATGAACCATCCGATGGGGCCTTTGACGCTCGCTGATTTTATCGGTTTAGATACGTGTTTATACATTATGGAAGTGTTGCATGAAGGATTAGGAGATAGTAAATATCGCCCATGTCCGTTATTACGTAAGTATGTGAATGCAGGATGGTTAGGGCGTAAAACAGGTCGTGGATTCTACGTTTACGAATAAATGCCCCCTTTGTTACAAAATAGTGGTCTTACCAAATTGTTAAAAGGATATATAGCAAATGGAGGCGGAGTATATGAACTTTCGTTTTAATGAAGAGCAGCAAATGATGAGGAAAATGGTTCGGGATTTTGCACAGAAGGAAATAGCTCCCTTTGTTCCTAGTATGGAACAAGGGGTGTTCCCAAAAGAGATTTTACAAAAGATGGGTGAGCTTGGATTAATGGGGATTCCAGCGCCTGCAAAATACGGCGGGGCAGAAATGGATTTTATTTCTTACATTCTAGCAATTGAGGAAATCTCAAAGGTAAGTGCAACAGTTGGTGTAATTTTAGCTGTACATACGTCAGTTGGAATGAATCCGATTTTATATTTCGGAACAGAAGAACAGAAGAAAAAATATGTTTCTAAACTTGCAACCGGGGAATATTTAGGCGCATTTGCTTTAACAGAGCCAAATGCAGGATCAGATGCAGGGAGTTTGAAATCAAGAGCTGTAAAAAAAGGCGATCATTACATTATTAATGGATCGAAAGTGTTTATTACAAATGGTGGTGAAGCAAGTACATACATTGTATTCGCTTCTACAAATCCAGATGTAGGAAAAAGTGGTATTTCTGCATTTATAGTAGAGAAAGATACACCTGGTTTAATCATCGGAAAAGATGAACATAAGATGGGGCTTCTCGGTTCTCGTACGGTACAACTTACTTTTGAAGATATGAAAGTGCCAGCTGAGAATTTACTTGGGGAAGAAGGACAAGGATTCAAGGTGGCAATGGCGAATTTAGATGTTGGGCGAATTGGAATCGGTGCACAGGCGTTAGGAATTGCTGAAGCGGCGCTTGCATGTGCAATTGATTATGCAAAAGAACGAGAGCAATTTGGGAAACCAATTGCGGCGCAGCAAGGGATTGGCTTCAAGCTTGCAGATATGGCAACAAGTGTCGAAGCAGCAAGGTTACTCGTATATAGAGCGGCGTCTCTTAGGGCACAAGGATTACCATGCGGTAAAGAAGCATCTATTGCGAAATTATTTGCTTCTAAGACAGCGGTTGAAGTCGCGATTGAGGCGGTGCAAGTATTTGGTGGTTACGGTTATACGAAAGACTATCCAGTAGAACGATTTTTCCGTGATGCGAAAATCACGCAAATATATGAAGGAACAAGTGAAATACAGAAACTTGTTATTAGCCGTGCTTTATAAAAGGGCGAGGGGGAGACGGAGATGCATTTTAAACTATCAGAAGAACATGAAATGATAAGAAAAATGGTTCGAGATTTTGCTAAAAATGAAGTAGCACCAACAGCAGCTGAGCGTGATGAGGAAGAGCGATTTGATCGAGAGTTATTTGATCAAATGGCAGAGCTTGGTTTAACCGGCATTCCGTGGCCTGAAGAATACGGCGGAATTGGAAGCGATTACTTAGCGTACGTAATTGCTATTGAAGAATTATCTCGAGTTTGTGCTTCAACAGGTGTAACACTGTCTGCGCATACTTCACTTGCTGGATGGCCAATTTTTAAATTTGGGACAGAAGAACAAAAGCAAAAGTTTTTACGACCGATGGCTGAAGGGAAGAAAATTGGTGCATACGGCTTAACGGAGCCAGGATCTGGATCGGATGCTGGTGGAATGAAGACAACCGCAAAGAGAGATGGCGACCATTATATTTTAAATGGATCAAAAATTTTCATTACAAATGGCGGTATTGCTGATATTTATGTTGTTTTTGCGCTAACTGATCCTGAATCGAAGCAGCGCGGTACGAGTGCATTTATTGTAGAAAGTGATACACCGGGATTTTCAGTTGGGAAGAAGGAGAGCAAGCTAGGGATTCGCTCTTCACCAACGACTGAAATTATGTTTGAAAATTGCCGTATTCCTGTAGAGAATCTACTTGGAGAAGAGGGGCAAGGATTTAAAGTTGCGATGCAAACATTAGATGGAGGTCGTAACGGTATCGCGGCGCAAGCAGTTGGTATTGCACAAGGGGCTTTAGATGCTTCTGTAGAATATGCAAGGGAGCGCCATCAATTTGGAAAGCCAATTGCGGCGCAGCAAGGGATTGGCTTTAAACTTGCGGATATGGCAACAGATGTAGAAGCGGCACGCCTTTTAACATATCAAGCGGCTTGGCTTGAATCAGAAGGGCTTCCGTATGGAAAAGAATCAGCGATGTCAAAAGTATTTGCGGGGGATACAGCGATGAAGGTGACGACTGAAGCGGTGCAAGTATTTGGTGGTTACGGTTATACGAAAGATTATCCAGTAGAGCGTTATATGCGAGATGCAAAGATTACACAAATATATGAAGGAACACAAGAGATTCAGAGGCTTGTAATTTCTCGTATGCTAACGAAGTAGGAACGAAAGCGTAGGTATTTTCCTACGCTTTTTCCTTCCAAAAAATAATAGAGAGAGGTGAAGGTAATGGTTAAACATAATGTACATGCATCGGTGAAAGATGAAAAATTAGTTGCGTTAAGACGTGAACAAATGATTAAAGGTGCGGTGCAACTGTTTAAACAAAAAGGATTTCCGCGTACAACAACGAGAGAGATTGCAAAAGCGGCTGGATTTAGTATAGGGACACTTTATGAGTACATTCGTACAAAAGATGATGTTTTGTATTTAGTTTGTGATAGTATATATGAACATGTAAAAGAACGATTAGAGGAAGTAGTGTGTACAGAAAAAGGGAGTATAGAAAGTTTAAAGATAGCGATAACGAATTACTTTAAAGTGATGGACGAATTACAAGAAGAAGTATTAATTATGTATCAAGAAGTACGTTTTTTACCGAAAGAATCTCTCCCATATGTATTAGAAAAAGAGTTTCAAATGGTAGGAATGTTTGAGGATATTTTAGAACAGTGTACGGAAAATGGAACATTTATATTAAATAAAAAAGAAATACAGCTTCTTGCACATAATATTTTTATACAAGGACAAATGTGGGGGTTTAGACGCTGGGCACTGCAAAAACTGTATACGCTCGAAGAATATACAGAAATGCAAATTAGGTATGTGTTGCAAGGTGCCCATATGCTTCCGGAATAAGGAACAGACAAATTATTAATTTTATTACCATATAAAAGTTTCCCGTTTTTTTTGTAGCATATTTGTGCGACTTTTGTTTATAATGAATAGTATGGATTTTTTTAAGCAGACCGTTATATATAAGGTTATATTTGATGAAAGGAAGTGCCGCATAAGTGAATTTTAAGCAATATTCACCAGAAGAGCTAAAAGAATGTTCAATGATTGAAGTTGTACATAGCGTTTTAGGGGATAAAAGACAAGCAACGACATTCAACGAGTTGGTTCAAGAAATCGCTCAAGTGCTGGGACTATCTCAAGAGCAAGTTAATGCGAAACTCGCACAATTTTATACAGACTTAAACATCGATGGACGTTTCATTAATTTAGGAGAAAATCGTTGGGGACTACGCAGCTGGTACCCATATGAGCAAATTGATGAAGAAATCTTACCGCAGCCAAAACCGAAGAAGAAACGTAAAGTTGAAGAAGACGGTTTTGACGACTACATTGAAGAAGATGAAGATGACTTTGACGATGCAGACGGAAATGCAGACGAAGAAGATGATGTAGAAGATTTGGACAAGGTTCTTGAAGAGGAAGACGGAGATGACGACGATCTTGATGATTTAGATGAAGATGAAGAAGACGACTTCGCTGAAGAAGAACTTGAGTATGACGAAACTGAAGAAGAAGAGGAAGAACTGTAGTTCTTGACTTTTCATTATCGTCCATGTAGAATCATTTTTGGGCTCTTTAAAAAAGGACGATAATACTTTTAAAGTGTAAATATAAAAGAAAATTGCTCCCTACTTGTTACTTTATGTGATGAGGGGAGCAATTTTCTTTTTTGTTTTTTGTTTAGAAAATAAAAAGAGTCTAACAATAAGATGGATACAGTGTTATCTACATACGTTGCGCTTTGCAACGGTGATTATATAACAGCAAAATAGAAGGGAGCTTTTTCATGACTAAGTATATTTTTGTAACAGGCGGTGTAGTATCGTCTTTAGGAAAAGGTATTACAGCAGCATCTCTTGGAAGACTTTTAAAAAATCGTGGTTTAAATGTAACGATTCAAAAGTTCGATCCATATATTAACGTAGACCCAGGGACTATGAGCCCATACCAACACGGTGAGGTATTCGTAACAGATGATGGCGCAGAAACTGACTTAGACCTTGGTCACTATGAGCGTTTTATCGACATTAACTTAAACAAATACAGCAACGTAACAACAGGTAAAATTTACTCTTCAGTTCTTCAAAAAGAGCGTCGCGGTGAATATCTAGGAGGAACAGTTCAAGTTATTCCTCACATTACTAACGAAATTAAAGAGCGCGTATATCGTTCTGGCCGTGAAACAAATGCGGATGTTGTTATTACAGAAATCGGTGGAACTGTTGGTGATATCGAGTCTCTACCATTCTTAGAAGCAATCCGTCAAATTAAGAGCGACATCGGTCGTGACAATGTAATGTACATTCACTGTACGTTAATCCCGTACTTAAAAGCAGCGGGTGAAATGAAGACAAAACCAACACAACATAGTGTTAAAGAACTTCGTAGCTTAGGTATTCAACCAAACATTATCGTTGTTCGTACAGAAATGCCTGTTTCTCAAGATATGAAAGACAAGCTTGCATTATTCTGTGACATCGATACAAAAGCAGTTATCGAAGCTCGCGATGCAGATACTTTATATGCGGTTCCATTATCTCTTCAAGAACAAAACATGGACCAAATCGTTTGTGACCACTTAAAATTAGACAATCCAGCTGCAGATATGACAGAGTGGACTGCGCTAGTTAACAAAGTACGTAACCTTTCTAAGAAAACAAAAATCGCTCTTGTTGGTAAATATGTAGAACTTCAAGATGCATATATTTCTGTTGTAGAAGCACTTCGTCATGCTGGTTACTCATTCGATACAGATGTAGAAGTAAAATGGGTAAATGCTGAGCACGTAACAGCAGAAAATGTACAAGAATTAGTAGGAGACACAGATGGTATCCTTGTACCAGGTGGCTTCGGCGATCGTGGTGTAGAAGGTAAAATCGTTGCGATTCAATATGCTCGTGAAAACAAAGTTCCATTCTTAGGAATTTGCTTAGGTATGCAACTTGCATCAATCGAATTCGCACGTAATGTATTAGGTTTAGAAGGTGCTAACTCTTCTGAAATTAACCCTGATACACCATACGCAATCATTGACCTATTACCAGAACAAAAAGATGTAGAGGACCTAGGTGGTACACTTCGTCTTGGTCTATACCCATGTAAGCTTGCTGAAGAAACAAATGCTTACAATGCTTATAATGAGCCGGTTGTATATGAGCGTCATCGTCATCGTTATGAGTTCAACAACCAGTTCCGTCCGGATATGGAAAAAGAAGGATTCGTATTCTCTGGTACAAGCCCAGACGGCCGTCTAGTTGAAATCATTGAATTAAAAGACCACCCTTGGTTCGTAGCAGCACAGTTCCACCCAGAACTTGTTTCTCGTCCAAACCGTCCACAACCATTGTTCCATGACTTCGTAAGAGCTTCTATTACGAATAAAGAGAGCAAGTAATAAAAAAAGCGCCGTCACTTTAAAGTGACGGCGCTTTTTTTAATATTCGTTTAACATTTCATCGATTGTAAATTTAATTCCGTGATAAGCAAATAAAGCTACTATTAAGCTTGGGAACCCGTAGCGATTACCTTCATCGTCTGGAATAAGGCCTTTTAACAGTTTTGTATCAATATGTACGTCTGTATATTGTTCCAGTGATTTCGTACCTTCTTGAAGAGCAGAAATGCCGACAATAGAGTGTCCCTCTTCTTGTAGTTTTTTTGCAATTTCTACAACTGCTTCATCTGTTGAAAAACGGCTAATAAGAAGTACACGATCCGCAGAGGTTACTTCTGCTTCTTTACCATTTTCAAATAAGCGTTTTGCTTGCTTCATTGGTTCAGCACCGAATAGTGCTTCGGTAACAACGCCATCCATTTCATTTGTACCATATAAATAAATGAAACCATCGCCAACTAGTGCTTGAGCAAGTAAACGAGCGCTATCTTCTATATTCATTTCTTCTTTTTGAGAAACTCTGGAGAAATAACCACTTAATTGAGTTGAAAAAATTTTTAACATAATGTTACTCCCTTCGTACGTGTTTGCCGGCTTTCATTATAGTTTATTTTTTTAGAAAGGTGAAATCGTAGGGTAGCATAACAAAATAGGAAACGGTAAAATAAGAAATAATAGGAAGGAATTTGCCAAAGAATAGCGAAAATAAATCGTTAAGATATAAGAAGCTTTAAATCTTGTACTTACACAGAAAGGTTGGGAATTATGGAAGGTAAAATTTTAATCGTTGATGATCAATATGGGATTCGTGTGTTATTACATGAAGTGTTCCAAAAAGAAGGTTATCAGACATTCCAAGCAGCGAATGGATTTCAAGCTTTAGATATCGTGAAAAAAGATAATCCGGATTTAGTAGTATTAGATATGAAAATTCCAGGCATGGATGGTATAGAGATTTTAAAGCATGTAAAAGAAATTGATGAGAGTATTAAAGTCATTTTAATGACTGCTTATGGAGAGCTTGATATGATCCAAGAAGCAAAAGATTTAGGTGCTTTAATGCATTTTGCTAAACCATTTGATATTGATGAAATTCGTCAAGCTGTGAGAAATGAGCTCGCTGTAGAGGCGTAAAAATGAATTTTTTATAAAAAATATGGAAAAAAGCGTTTACATGGACTATTGTGCAGGTGAATACGGTTGAGTTTTTGAGTACAAGTTGTTATCCTATTGAGTGTAGAAAAAAGTCCGGTATGTAGATATACATATTTTACCTTATTCTGGTCATACTACCAGCGATAAGAACTTATCGGATACAAAAAACGTTTTTTAGGAGGATTCACCATGCCTTTAGTTTCTATGAAAGAAATGCTAAACAAAGCACTAGAAGGAAAATACGCAGTTGGTCAATTCAACATGAACAACTTAGAGTGGACTCAAGCTATCTTAGCTGCTGCGGAAGAAGAAAAATCTCCTGTAATCCTAGGTGTATCTGAGGGTGCAGCTCGTCATATGACTGGTTTCAAAACAGTTGTAGCTATGGTTAAAGCTTTAATCGAAGAAATGAACATCACTGTTCCTGTAGCGATTCACCTTGACCATGGTTCAAGCTTCGAAAAATGTAAAGAAGCAATCGATGCAGGTTTCACATCTGTAATGATCGACGCTTCTCACCACCCATTCGAAGAAAACGTTGAAACTACTAAACAAGTAGTAGAATACGCACACGCTCGTAACGTATCTGTTGAAGCTGAGCTTGGAACAGTTGGCGGACAAGAAGACGACGTAATCGCTGAAGGCGTAATTTACGCTGACCCAGCAGAGTGTAAGCACCTTGTTGAAGCAACAGGTATCGATTGCCTAGCTCCAGCTTTAGGTTCTGTACACGGTCCTTACAAAGGTGAGCCTAACTTAGGATTCGCTGAAATGGAACAAGTTCGTGACTTCACTGGCGTACCTTTAGTATTACACGGTGGTACTGGTATCCCAACTGCTGATATCGTAAAAGCTATCTCTTTAGGTACTTCAAAAATCAACGTAAACACTGAGAACCAAATCGAGTTTACAAAAGCTGTTCGTGAAGTATTAAACAAAGACCAAGAAGTTTACGATCCTCGTAAATTTATTGGACCTGGCCGCGACGCTATTAAAGCAACTGTTGCTGGTAAAATGCGTGAGTTCGGTTCTAACGGTAAAGCGTAAGAATAAAATTCCGTTTTGGAAACCGTCTAGTCTTTTAGACGGTTTCCTTTCGTTGTATAATGAAAGCGTGAACAAGTCGAAAGATTTTATCATTTTTGGTTTTTAAATAGAAAATAATGTGCATAGTCCTATTAATAAATGTGATAACGTATCTAAATTGATAAAGTGAATTCGATGAATAGTTGATCTTTATCTATTCGTGCTACAGGAGAAATGAAGATAATGGTTTCCTATTTATTGAGTTTTGGGATGGAAAGAGTAATTGAGATTCTTAAGGGGAGCTTTCTATAAAAAGATAGAAAGTAAATACATTCACAAGAAGGGAGCTCAATATGGAAAAATTGCTAATTGAAGGCGGAAGAGCTTTAAATGGAACAATTCGAGTAAGCGGTGCAAAGAACAGTGCCGTTGCATTAATTCCAGCGACAATTTTAGCAGATACTCCAGTAACTATTGGTGGTGTCCCTAATATTTCGGACGTGAAAATGTTAGGAGACTTACTAGAGGAAATTGGAGGGAAAGTAACTTATGGACAGGAGGAAGAGATGGTAGTCGATCCTTCTAACATGGTTGCAATGCCTTTGCCAAATGGAAAAGTGAAAAAGTTGCGCGCTTCTTATTATTTAATGGGTGCGATGCTTGGCCGTTTTAAAAAAGCTGTTATTGGGCTTCCGGGTGGATGTCATTTAGGACCGAGGCCGATTGATCAGCATATTAAAGGGTTTGAAGCGCTGGGTGCACATGTTACAAATGAACAAGGTGCCATCTATTTAAGGGCAGATGAACTACATGGAGCACGTATTTATTTAGATGTTGTTAGTGTGGGGGCTACGATTAATATTATGCTAGCAGCTGTACGAGCGAAAGGTAGAACTGTTATTGAAAATGCAGCGAAAGAGCCCGAGATTATTGATGTAGCTACATTGTTAACAAGCATGGGAGCACGTATTAAAGGTGCTGGTACAGATGTAATCCGAATAGATGGTGTGGACTCTTTACATGGTTGTCACCATACTATCATCCCAGATCGTATCGAAGCTGGTACGTATATGATTCTAGGAGCTGCATCAGGAGGAGAAGTAACGGTTGATAACGTTATTCCTCAGCACTTAGAATCAGTTACTGCAAAGCTAAGAGAAGCTGGTGTTCAAGTTGAAACGAACGATGATCAAATTACGGTGAACGGTAATAGAAAGTTAAAAGTAGTTGATATCAAAACGCTTGTATATCCAGGTTTTCCAACGGATTTACAACAGCCGTTTACGACGCTTTTAACAAAGGCGCATGGGACGGGAGTTGTAACAGATACAATTTACGGTGCCCGTTTCAAACACATTGATGAATTACGTCGTATGAATGCTCAAATTAAAGTAGAAGGTCGTTCGGCAATTGTAACTGGTCCTGTGTTACTGCAAGGTGCAAAAGTGAAGGCGAGTGATTTACGAGCGGGAGCGGCACTTGTTATTGCAGGGTTAATGGCAGATGGAATTACAGAAGTAACAGGACTTGAGCATATTGATCGAGGTTATGAGAATATAGTGGACAAGCTTAAAGGGCTTGGAGCAAACATTTGGCGAGAACAAATGACAAAACAAGAAATTGAAGAGATGAAGAACGCATAAGTGATACTTCCGCAAGGGGGAAGCGAAGCATCACTACTTGCGGAAGTACACTTTATAGAAAAACACGGTTCACAAAATACGGCAGAAATATAAAGACTTAAAGGAGAGGGATTATTGTGGAAAGAAGTTTATCTATGGAGTTAGTACGTGTAACAGAGGCTGCAGCATTATCATCAGCGCGTTGGATGGGGCGCGGGAAAAAGGATGAAGCAGACGGTGCAGCAACATCAGCTATGCGTGATGTATTTGATACAATTCCGATGAAAGGTACAGTTGTAATTGGTGAAGGTGAGATGGATGAAGCACCAATGCTATATATCGGAGAGAAATTAGGTACAGGATATGGACCACGTGTAGACGTTGCAGTTGATCCTTTAGAAGGGACAAACATCGTAGCAGCTGGTGGCTGGAATGCTCTTGCTGTTATTGCAATTGCAGACCATGGTAATTTGTTACATGCTCCTGACATGTACATGGATAAAATCGCGGTTGGCCCAGAAGCAGTTGGGGCGGTCGACATTGATGCGCCTATTATTGATAACTTACGTGCAGTTGCGAAAGCGAAAAATAAAGATATTGAAGATGTTGTAGCGACAGTTTTAAATCGCCCACGTCATCAAGAAATTATCGAAGAAATTCGTAAAGCTGGTGCTCGTATTAAATTAATTAATGATGGAGATGTAGCTGGAGCGATTAATACAGCGTTTGATCGTACAGGTGTAGATATTTTATTTGGATCTGGTGGAGCACCTGAAGGTGTATTAGCAGCGGTTGCTTTAAAATGTTTAGGTGGAGAAATTCACGGAAAACTATTGCCACAAAACGAAGCTGAATTAGCACGTTGTAAAAAAATGGGCATAGAAGACATTAATCGTATCCTTCGTATGGAGGACTTAGTAAAAGGTGACGATGCAATCTTTGCAGCAACAGGTGTAACAGATGGAGAACTATTACGCGGTGTTCAATTTAAAGGTAGCGTAGGAACAACGCAATCTCTTGTTATGCGTGCGAAATCAGGCACAGTTCGCTTCGTAGATGGTCGTCATAGCTTAAATAAAAAACCAAACTTGGTTATTAAATAAAAAGTGGAAGCGGCTCGCTCAGAATCGCAGGGCATTGGAACTCTCGACCTTGAAGCGCTCTTTGCTTCGAGTGAGAGAGTGAAATGACCGGGGATTCTAGCCGCTGGAACTGGATTTAAATAAAAAGCGTAAGCAGCTCGTTCAGAATGGGAGGGGG
>NZ_FNUW01000017.1:0-85863 GCF_900108285.1 Bacillus sp. ok061
AATTGACGCTCCGAACGAATACCGTAAAAATATCCAATAAACATCATTTTAAATAAAACGATAGGATGGATTGAAGGACGTCCATTGTTTTCACAGTAATAAGGGCGTAACTTCTCTTCAATAAAATCAAAACTAATTGTCGCTTCGATCGCACGAAGGAAATGATCTTGTGGAACCAACTCTTCTACAGAAACAGATACACGTTCATCACGATGATTTTTTAAAGCACCCATCATAAAAAATCTCTCCTTTACCTCTTTTTATCAGTGTTGACACATAAAAAGAGGTTCAGACACAAAAACAGGCTGTGGAGAAGACTTTCTCCACAGCCTGACCACTATTAATAGTGGTGTTTTTCGTTTTTATCAATTACTTTTTTCAAAAGCTAGTTTAACACCAAATCCAATTAGGACGATTCCTGTTAGCCCTTGAATATAACGTTGCGTCTTCGGTTTTTTCATAAAAGCACTAATTTTATCAATTAACAATATATAAAACGCAAACCAAATGGCAGTTAAAACGAGGTAAGTAAGGCCCATTACAAGAAGTTGAATAAATGTATTATGATTTGGATTTAAAAATTGCGGTAAAAAAGTTAAAAAGAAGACTGCTATCTTAGGATTTAATAAATTCGTTAGAAATCCTTGGCGAAAGCAAGAAGTATGTTTGTTTTCATTATTTAAAGATATATCATTTGTATCTATGCCTTCTTTATTTCTTACTGCTAAAAGGGCTTTAATACCGATATATATTAAATAGAGAGCCCCAACGTACTTGAAAATAGAAAATAAAAGAGCTGACTTTACAATAAGTGCAGAAAGACCAATTATAGCAGCTAAAGTATGAATTAATAGTGCAATACATGTACCAAACACTGTTTTCACTCCACCGACTTTACCAGCAACCAATGTGTTTTTCGTAGCCATTGCTGTATCTGGACCAGGTAAAATGATAAGGCAAATAGACATAATGATGAAAAGAAGATAATTTTCTATCATAGCCGCCCCTCCTTTTTATTTTTAGAATATTTGATTAAAATCAGTGTAGCACAAAAATGGATTTAATAAAATTAAATTTTATTAAAAATTATTAAATAAAAAAGGCTATATAGTAGCTGTAATTTCACTACTATATAGCCTCGATTTTATCCCGCTATTTGCGGGTAGTAAGATTTCCACCGCACAAGATTTAGCTGAAGCAAAGAAGTTAGGTGGGGGATGAACAAAACACCCACGCATTACAGTTTCATTTTATGCATTAAGTAAGTTAAAGAAACGATTCACATCTTCTTCTGAAACGTCACTTAACTGTTTATATTTATAATTCGGATTTTGATCTTTATCAACGACAACGGAGCGTACTCCTTCGAAGAAATCTTCATGTCTCATGAAATTTTTAGCAAGTATAAGGTCCGTAGCGAAGCATTCTTCAACGGATTTATCTTGTCCATCAATAAACTGTTTTAATGTTACTTTGAGTGAAATAGGGGATTTTGATAACAGTGTTTCTTTTGTTTTTAGAGCAAAGGAACTTTGATCTTTCTCCAATGAATGGATGATTTCTTCAATTGTATCGAAAGCAAAATGTGAATTGATTACTTCTAATGAAGGAGTCAGCTCGCTTTCTAAGTTTGGAGCAGTTGCAAATGTATGAATAACTTCTTTTAAATTAGTATGTACATCATCTTCTTTATGCCAATTTACACTTTCAAGTTCAGTAAGAAACTCTGGTAATGAATCAGATGTCATAAAGTAATCAGCAGCATTAATAAATAATACGTCAGAAGCTTTTAAAATAGATGCTGTTAAAGCAACGAAGCGTCCTGTATATCCAGGTGCTTTATTTAAGAAATATGCAGCTCCGACGTCTGGGAAGAAGCCGATATTCATCTCTGGCATTGCCCATTTCGTACGTTCAGTTACAATGCGATACTTCGCACCATTTGTAAGACCGACACCACCGCCCATTACAATTCCATCTAAACAAGCAATAATCGGTTTTGTATATTGATAAATATATGTATCAATTTCATACTCTTCTTCAAAAAAACGTTCTGCATGTTGCAATGCCACTTCATTGGAACGCGCTTCATAAAGAGTTTTAATGTCGCCACCTGCACAAAAACCTTTTGTGCCAGCTCCTTTTAACACGATAAGTGCAATACGCTCATCGTGTTCCCACTCTTTAAGTTTTTGTCCGATAGGTTGTAACATGTCATAAGATAAAGAATTAAGTGCTTTTGGACGGTTTAAAGTAATTGTTGCAACGCCGTTTTCACTAACAGAAAATAAAACGTGTTCAGTCATAATGCATCCTCCCTTACATATCTTCTTATTCTTAATTCTTGATATGTACTGAAATGTCCTTTATAAATTTTGTCAAAAGTTGACGGTAAATATTAATTTGGTCACCGCATATTTTGACGAGTTATCTTTGCAGGATTTCAGAGACTGAGGGGGAATATTACAACATTACTGTAAGTGTAATTATTTGAAGTTATTATGATAAAAGCGCTATTATATAGGTGTGAATTGTTCATTATCAATTCTAAAAAGAGTGTTTGAAGAAAAAATGAATCGTACAATTGTAATAAAAAATTTTACACTGAATTAGAAATAGAGAAAGGAGAAATCGGAATGCCAGGACCTTTACTATTGTCGGTTATTATTTTGTCTTCTTTAATGATAGGGATAACGCAGTATTTTCATCATACAGATACGACAGAAGAAGTGAAGGATAAAGTACGTCTCGTATTTCCGATTTTTATAATATCTATTTCATTCTGTATTTTATTAAATAAAGATGGGTACATTGTCGCAGTGTTCTCATTTTTCGTCGCAATCGTTTTAATTACCGTTTTATATTATGTAATGAAAGACTTTATACAAAAATAAAGATGTCACAATAGGCATTTTTATTTTGGAGAAAATATAAAATTTCACATACCGTACTTTATATAAAATACATAAAACATATAACAATAGAAAAGTGTGTACTTTGCTGTGTATGTACTTGTCAATCTTGCATAGCCACTATACTATTAAAATGTAGAGATTATAAAAAGGGGTTGTATCTATCATGAAATTTGAGATGCACACAAAAATTATTTCAAATGAAAAAGAAGTAAGATTACATATTGAAGAAAATATATTTCAATTAATATTGGATGGTTATCACTTATTTACAATTCAAGAAATATTGCCTTTATATAAATCAAATGAAGAAAGAATTGGAAGTGCAACGATATTGAAGCTAGAGTGGGAGAACGGAAAAACTACAATAAACTATCAACTCGTTTCACTAAAATCAGTAAATTAAAAGGAGTAGAAAAATATGAAGTTATTTCATACAGCGGATTGGCATTTAGGTAAGCTTGTTCATGGCGTGTATATGACTGAAGACCAAAAGATTGTATTAGATCAGTTTGTACAGGCTGTTGAAGTAGAAAAACCAGATGCTGTAATTATTGCAGGTGATTTATATGACCGAGCAATTCCACCTACAGAAGCAGTAGACTTATTAAATGATGTGCTGCAAAAAATAGTTATTGATTTACAAACACCAGTTATTGCAGTAGCTGGTAATCATGATAGTCCGGATCGTATCCATTTTGGGAGTAGTTTAATGAAAAAACAGGGATTACATATTGCAGGCCAATTTCAATTCCCGTATGAACCTGTTGTACTAAATGATGAATATGGAGAGGTTCACTTCCATCTAATACCGTATGCAGACCCAAGCATAGTTAGACACGTGTTGAAAAATGAAGACGTACGTTCTCATGATGATGCGATGCGCATTTTTATGAATGAGCTCTCTGAAACAATGGATAAAGAAGCTAGACATGTATTTGTTGGACATGCATTTGTAACTTCTTCAGGAGAAGCGGAGGAGAATACAAGTGATGCAGAACGACCACTTTCAATTGGTGGTGCTGAATATGTAAATAGTCATTATTTTGATAAGTTTCATTACACAGCGCTTGGACATTTACATCAAGCGCATTTCGTACGTAATGAGACCATTAGATATTCAGGTTCACCACTTGCCTATTCAATTTCTGAAGAGAAACATAAAAAAGGTTATTACATTGTAGAACTGAATGAAACTGGTGAAGTAGCAATTGAAAAAAGGTTACTTTCACCACGTCGTAAAATGCGAACAGTAGAAGCGAAAATAGATGAATTATTACAGCACCCAGTAAGTGAAGATTACGTATTTGTAAAATTATTAGACGAAAACCCTGTCTTACAGCCAATGGAGAAAATACGATCTGTATATCCAAATGCAATGCACGTTGAAAGAGCGATGCAAAGGCGAGAACTCACAGATACAAATGAAGTAACGGTTTCAAGACATAAAACGGATGATTTATCTCTTTTAAAGGCTTTCTATAAAGAAATGAAAGGGTTAGATTTATCAGAAGAGAAAGAACGCCTATTTATAGATGTATTACAAACAGTGCAAGAACGGGAAGGTGAACGAGGATGAGACCGATTCAGCTTATTATGACAGCATTCGGGCCATATAAACAGAAAGAAGTAATCGATTTTGAAGATCTTGGAGAACATCGTATTTTCGCTATTTCTGGGAATACGGGAGCTGGAAAAACAACGATTTTTGATGCGATTTGTTATGTGTTATATGGTGAGGCTAGTGGAGAAGAACGTAGTGATACGAGCATGCTTCGAAGTCAATTTGCTGATGATGATGTTTATACAAGTGTAGAACTAACCTTTCAATTAAAAGGGAAACGCTATGAAATAAAAAGACAACTTGGACATAAAAAACAAGGGAATAAGACCATTACAGGACATGCAGTAGAATTATATGAAGTTATTGATGGAGAAAACGTTCCAGCCGTCGATCGTTTTCATGTAACAGACGTAAACAAAAAAGTGGAAGATTTAATTGGGTTAAGTAAACATCAATTTAGTCAAATTGTTATGTTACCACAAGGTGAATTCCGAAAACTATTAACATCTGAGACGGAAAACAAAGAAGAGATTTTACGTCGTATTTTTAAAACGGATCGTTATAAATTAATGCGTGAGTTACTTGATCAAAAGAGAAAACAATGGAAAGATGTTTTACAAGAAAAACAAAAAGAGAGAGAGCTCTATTTCCGTAATGTTTTTAAATTACCAATCCGTGATGGAGCATTATTAGAGACATTAGCGGCACAAGAACATGTAAATACGCATCAAGTAGTAGAAGCGTTAGAACAAGAAACAACAGTGTATAAGGCAGAGGTTGAGCAATTACAAGTAGAACAAGATGTTCAAACGAAGCAATTAAAGGATGCAGAAACACGTTTTCATGCAGCAAAATCTGTAAATGAGAAATTTATAGATTTACAACAAAAGAATGAGAAATATAACACTTTACAAGAGAACCGTGCAGCAATTGAAAGGAAAGAAAAATCCTTTAAACGTGCGGAACAAGCAAAGCGCTTATTACCATTTGAACAATGGTATGAAGAAGCAATGCAAAATGAGCAGAAAGCTGAAAGTTTGTTAAAACAGATAATCGTCAAACAAGAACAGATAATGAATAGTTTTGAGCTTGCTCAGGAGAAGTATGAAGTAGTAAAGAATAAAGAACTTGAACGAGAAGAGGCTAAAAAACTTGTTCAAAGATTAGAAGAGTTACAAGCGATCATTGAATCATTAGCTGAGAGAAAGCTGAATTTACAAAATGCCGAAATTCAAATAGGGAAATTAAAAGAAAGTATGCACAAGTTGGATCAACAACTAGAAGAGCATACAAGTCAAAAACAGGGAATGTCTGATGAATTGCAGCAATTAGAACAAGCACTTGAGCAATATGTAGCTAAAGTAGAAGAACTAACGAATATGCGAGAAGATGCAAAAGTTTTAAAGCAAGCATATGATGTTTGGCAAGAAAAACAAAAATTTGAGCAAGAAAAAGAGGCGGCAAATAATAAAATGCAAGTGGCAGTTCGTGCATATGAAAACATGGAGCGCCGCTGGTTAAGTGAACAAGCTGGTATATTAGCTCTTCATTTACATGATGGTGAATCTTGTCCGGTATGCGGTAGTACGAATCACCCGCAAAAAGCTACAGAGCAAAGTAATGCGATCGATGAAAAAGAGTTAAACGATTTAAGAGATAAGAAGAACATAGCTGAAAAATTACATGTGCAAGTAGAGGAGAAATGGAATTTCTATCGACTACAATATGAACAAGTGATAGAAGAAGTTGTGAAGCGCGGCTACAACTCGGAAAAATTAGCTGAAACATATAGTGCACTTGTTCAAAAAGGAAAACAATTAGCAGCAGACGTGAATACGTTAAAAGCAAGTGAAGAAACACGTAAGCAGATTGCTGTGAACATGAAAAGCGTAGAAGAAAAAATAGAAGAACTTCAGAAACAAAAACGGGAAGTAGAAACAATGCAGCACCGTACAGAAATGGAGTGCATGCAACTTCGTACGTCATATGAACATGATAAACGAAATATTCCAGAAAACTTACAAACAGTACAAGCTTGGAAAGCACAGTTGGACCAAGCTATGCAGGAACTTAGGTTAATGGAGGACGAATGGAAGAAAGTGCAGGAAGCGTATCAGCATTGGCAAAATGAAAATATACGTATTCAAGCAGAACAGAAAGGTGCTTCTAATCAATTTGAAAGTGCAAAATTGAAGAAAGAAGAAACTTTCGCACGCTTTATGAGAGAGCTAGAACAAAGCGGGTTTACAGATCAATTCACGTATAAAGAAGCCAAATTAAGCGATGCCCAGATGGAGATGTTACAAAAAGAAATTCAAGGTTATTATTCATCTCTCGAAGTGCTTGCAAAACAAATTGAAGAGTTAAACTCAGAATTAAAAGATAAAGAGTATATGGATATTACATCTTTAGGTGAACACATAAAAGAACTAGAAATTAATCTCGATATAATTAAAGAAAAACGTCAACGTGCGCAAAATGCGGTAACATATATTTCTGATTTACATGAAAACATTAGACGTATTGACGAACAAATTCACGAGGAAGAAAAAGCCTTCCAAGAACTTGTTGATTTATATGAAGTAATGAAAGGTGATAACGAAAGTCGTATATCATTTGAACGTTACATCTTAATTGAGTATTTAGAACAAATCGTTCAAATCGCAAACGAACGACTACGTAAATTATCAAATGGACAATTTTATTTAAAACGAAGTGAACGAGTTGAAAAAAGAAACCGTCAAAGTGGATTAGGCTTAGATGTGTACGATGCATACACTGGCCAAACGCGCGATGTAAAAACATTATCCGGCGGAGAGAAATTTAACGCATCACTTTGCTTAGCGCTAGGAATGGCAGATGTAATTCAAGCATATGAAGGTGGTATTTCCATCGAAACAATGTTCATCGATGAAGGGTTCGGTTCATTAGATGAAGAATCATTAACGAAAGCAGTAGATGCCTTAATTGACTTGCAAAAATCAGGCCGATTTATCGGTGTCATTTCACACGTACAAGAGCTGAAAAACGCAATGCCGGCTGTATTAGAAGTAACGAAGCAGAAGGATGGGTGTAGTCAGACTAGGTTTGTGGTGAAGTAAGCTTAGAAAATGGAGTAGGGAATCTACCGATACTTTTAGTGTCATATGTATGAAAAATAAAACGTCGTCTCTTCATTGGAGGCGACGTTTTATTTTATAAAATATCTATGAATTATCTGTAGAAGGCGGCGTATTCTCCAAACGATTATAAGTTTTAAAGGCTGAAATTGCCGAGATAACCCCGCCTACTAAAAATAAAGCGGATCCTCCAACTAAGATGATACGACTGACATATGTTTCCCGTGCTTCTTCGACTTCTTCTTGTAACGTTGTAGGCATATGAATTCCCCTTTATAAAAGTTGTTTTATAAATAGTATATACAAACGCCTAAAATGTGTTAAAATAACTGATGATTTTATGCAGTGGGTAATTAGATGAGTAGGATGCGAGTGGCTAAATAAATCTTCATCACAAATTTATGCGAACTTCACATAGAGCACATATTAACATTGTATTATGTATATGTACCAAATAAATAAATAAAGTGAGTGTAAGTTCTGTTTTCAAAAATTTAAAATCCTTTTATTTCTATATGAAAGTTTTAATCAAGGGTTTTAAAAAATTTGGAAATAGATCTTATGAATATGGAATTCATATAAAAGGGGAATGTCTTATGACAACATATACGAGTGAAATGAGAAAAACTTTAGTTTCAGAAGAAGATGTAGATATTTTAAAAATTATGGCGCATCCAATCCGACTGCAAATTGTAAATGAATTAAGTACGAGAAAAACTTGTAATGTAACACAATTAACAGAGTTACTGAATATTCCGCAATCTACTGTTTCACAACATTTATCAAAAATGAAGGGTAAAGTGTTACGAGCAGAGAGAAGAGGTTTAGAAATTTATTATCATATTAACAATTTAAAAGCGAGTAAGATTGTTAATGTTTTAGGGTATATAAACTAGTGAAATATTTTTATATAAAATAGCCCCTGCTGTTGAGCAGGGGCTATTTTGTGTTGTTTTATGTATTTGTATTTAAAACTTTATAGTTTTTATGATTTACAATTGTTCGATCAAATTCAAAAGTACCACCGCTTACATTTGTAATTTCAACTAAGACCGATTCAGTATAAAGTTTTAGTACAGATCCTGTAATCTTTAAATTGTTTCGTTGAAAAAGTATAGTATCCCCTACGTTTGCTTTCATAGTACCTCCTTAAAGACAGAAATATTTTTTATTATATATATTAAACCACGGATAGATATATTAGTGAATATTTAGTTTTATTTATTGAAAAAAAATTTGTGATTTTATAAAAATAAGGTACATCGAAGTATAAAAATTTTTTCTACTTGTAAAGGAAAATTTTAATTTAGCAATTGTATAACATGAGACATAATTTTTATAAAAGAAGATGATAAAACAGTTGTAAGTTGTATTGAAGCTAAACATTATAAAAGCTACTTATGTATTTAATCAGTAGTTTTTTGTATTTCGTCCTTCGTTTTCTGTAACTGATTCCATGTTTTTGACGCTCTATCTTGTAAGTGCTTACATAAGCGGAAACATCTTATATAATGAAGGTGTTAAATCAAAAGAGGTGACCAAAATGAACATAAAAAAAGTAAATTTAGCGAATAGCATTGAAATAGAAAGAGGAGGCGGAAAGGTATGAAAAAATCAACTGTTAATCCATGGTTTGTTGTCTTTGGCACAGTTATAGTACAGATGGGGCTTGGAACGATATATACATGGAGTTTATTCAATCAGCCTTTAGTTAGTAAATACGGTTGGAGTCTTAACGCTGTTGCGATAACTTTCTCAATTACTAGTCTTTCTTTAGCATTTTCAACTTTATTCGCGAGTAAATTGCAAGAAAAATGGGGACTTCGTAAACTTATTATGATAGCTGGACTAGCATTAGGACTAGGATTAATACTTAGTTCACAAGCTTCCTCATTGATATTGCTTTATGTACTAGCAGGAGTTGTTGTAGGTTATGCAGATGGTACAGCATATATCACTTCACTATCAAATTTAATAAAGTGGTTTCCAGAGCGTAAAGGTTTAATTGCTGGTATTTCTGTCTCTGCATATGGTTCAGGTAGCTTAATCTTTAAATACGTTAACGCACAGTTGATTGAATCAGTTGGTGTATCGCAAGCATTTATATACTGGGGTTTAATTGTTACAGCTATGATTGTAATTGGTGCTTGTTTAATCCATCAAGCTGCAGATCAAGGAGCAGTTCATGAAACAAAAACTAAGGAATACACAACGAAAGAAATGTTAGGCACAAAACAAGTATACTTATTATTTATAATGTTATTTACATCATGTATGAGTGGCTTATACTTAATTGGTATGGTAAAAGACATTGGTGTTCAACTTGTAGGACTGAGCGCAGCAACAGCAGCTAATGCGGTGGCTATGGTTGCAATCTTCAATACATTAGGTCGTATTATTTTAGGACCGTTATCGGATAAAATTGGTCGTTTAAAAATCGTTACTGGTACTTTTGTTGTTATGGCGAGTTCAGTCTTAGTTCTAAGTTTTGTAGATTTAAATTATGGTATTTACTTCGTATGTGTAGCAAGTGTAGCGTTTTGCTTTGGTGGAAATATCACTATTTTCCCAGCTATTGTTGGCGATTTCTTCGGTATGAAAAACCATAGTAAGAACTACGGAATTGTGTATCAAGGATTTGGATTTGGGGCGCTTGCAGGTTCCTTTATCGGTGCACTTCTAGGTGGATTCAAACCAACGTTCATGGTGATCGGTGTATTATGTGTCGTGTCATTCATTATCGCAATTTTAATTCAAGCACCTAAACAGAAAAAAGAACACGAAGAAGAGTATCGCAGCGTAGCATAAGTATATAAATCTTCTATAACACTATGATTACGAAAAAGCATCCTATTCTATTAATTGGGATGCTTTTTTTATGAGTTATTTTAACAAGGTTAAATTACTTTTGGGATTTTTATAGATGTAAAAGTGAGTGGAATACCTATTTGGATTATATTGGAATATGATAAATTGATACATCGTATTCGAAATATATATTAAATCTTAAATGATAAAGAAGACATTCATTAGCATTTGTAAGATATATTTTCAGAAAAATATTGAGAAAATATATACTTGAGTTTTTCATAAAGCATTGTAAATGAACGTATCTCTAGTTTATCTTCTTCAATTTTAAAAAGAGGAGTTTGAATTTTATTTATAATATAAGTACATTTAATACGTTTAGATATGATTTTATTAAGAAGCATTAAAATGCTTTGTCTGAAAAATAAAAAAAGATTGACAAGTTTATTGAGAAACATTATCATTTAGGTGTAAGATGGTAAATGAAAAACATTATCAATAAAATGGATTTTAAAGTAATGCGCACTTGACCAATTAGTTTAGTAAGTGTATTATTTTTTACAACACTAATGATAATGAAAATCAATATCATAACTATTAGTGTTACTTAATGAAATTAATGTTTATGTGAAAGGATAGAGAAAATGAACTTAGGGGAATTTGATGGGAAAACAGTTTTAGTAACAGGTGCAGCACAAGGAATAGGCAGTGTCGTTGCCAAAATGTTTTTAGAAAGAGGAGCCACAGTTATTGCGGTTGATCAAAATGAAGAGGGGTTAAATGTACTCTTAAATCAAAATGAATTAAATAAAACACGTATGAAAACGTTTCGTTTAGATGTGAGTGATAGCGCTGCTGTTGAAGACATTGTAAATCATATTGCAAATGAAATAGCGCCAATAGATATTTTAGTAAACGTTGCAGGGGTTTTACGTATGGGAGCAATTCATTCGTTAAGTGATGAAGATTGGAATAAAACATTCTCTGTAAATACTACAGGGGTTTTCAATATGTCCCGAGCGGTAAGTAAAAATATGATGTTAAGAAAATCAGGGGCAATTGTTACAGTCGGTTCAAATGCGGCAAATACGCCGAGAATGGAGATGGCTGCGTATGCTGCGTCAAAGGCTGCAACGACGATGTTTATGAAATGTTTAGGACTAGAGCTTGCGGCATACAATATACGCTGCAACTTAGTTTCTCCAGGTTCTACTGAAACTGAGATGCAAAGATTACTATGGACTGATGAGAATGGAGCTAAAAATATAATTGCTGGTTCTCAAAATACATATAGACTCGGAATTCCATTACAAAAAATTGCACAACCTTCAGAAGTTGCTGAAGCAGTGTTATTTTTAGCTTCAGATAGAGCAAGTCATATTACAATGCACAATTTATGTGTCGATGGTGGTGCTACGTTAGGAGTTTAATAAAAATTCAGGAGGTTATTATATTATGAATGAACATACAGCTGTAAAGGAATTGTCAGAAAAACTTTTAGAAGATTATAAGACTGAATCTTCATTCTTTTTCGCTTCACCAACTCGAACGATATTAGCAGAAGGAGAGTTTACTACAGTAAAGCATCGTGAAATTGAAAGTTTCCCAGAGCTTGTGCAAGCGACATTAAGTAATGCGAAACAAGCTGGAAATCCAAATCCTATCGTTGTGGGTGCTTTGCCATTTGATCGTAGAAAAGAAGTCCAACTTATCGTACCAGAATATAGTAGAATTTCTGAGCGTTTACAATTGGATACAACAAATCAGCTTGAAACAAATGAGAACGTAACATTTGAAATGACGCCAGTACCAGACCCTGAAGTTTATATGAATGGTGTGAAGCAAGGAGTTAAAAAAATACAGGACGGTGATTTGAAGAAAATCGTTCTATCTAGATCGTTAGATGTTAAATCTTCCGAAAAGATTGATAAGCAAAAACTTCTGCGAGAATTAGCAGAGCATAATAAGCATGGTTATACATTTGCTGTGAATTTACCGAAAGGTGAAAAAGAGAACAGTAAGACGCTAATTGGAGCAAGCCCTGAATTACTTGTTTCACGTAATGGTATGCAAGTTATTTCTAACCCGTTAGCTGGTTCGAGGCCACGTAGTGAGGATCCAGTAGAAGATAAAAGAAGAGCAGAGGAATTACTTTCTTCTCCAAAAGATTTACATGAACATGCGGTAGTAGTTGAAGCGGTTGCCGCTGCACTTCGTCCGTATTGTCATACATTACATGTTCCAGAAAAGCCATCAGTTATTCATAGTGAAGCGATGTGGCATTTGTCTACAGAAGTGAAAGGTGAACTTAAGGATCCAAATACTTCTTCTTTACAATTAGCAATTGCCCTTCATCCTACGCCAGCAGTTTGCGGAACTCCGATGGAAAAGGCAAGAGAGGCTATACAGCATATTGAGCCATTTGACCGCGAGTTCTTTACAGGAATGCTAGGATGGAGCGATTTAAATGGAGATGGAGAATGGATTGTTACAATTCGTTGTGCTGAAGTACAAGAAAATACACTTCGTTTATATGCAGGAGCTGGAGTTGTTGCTGAGTCAAAACCAGAAGACGAGTTAGCAGAAACATCAGCTAAGTTCCAAACAATGCTAAAAGCTTTAGGGTTAAGAGATAGTTCACTTAATGAAAAATAGGGGGAAGAAAGAATGCTAGTAGGTTATACGGAATGGCCAAAAGAATTTGCCAATCGTTATCGAGAAGAAGGGTGTTGGCTTGGTGAAACATTTGGAGGAGTGTTAAGAGAGCGAGCTGAGAAATATGGAGATCAAATCGCGGTTGTAAGCGGTAAGACGCATGTAACGTACAGTGAACTTGATAAAAAGGTAGATCGTTTAGCAGCAGGTTTACTGAATTTAGGAATAAAGAAAGAGGACAGAGTTGTAATCCAGTTACCTAACATTATCGAGTTTTTCGAAATATGTTTTGCACTATTTCGAATTGGAGCGCTTCCTGTCTTTGCACTGCCTTCACATCGAAGCAGTGAAATTAGTTATTTTTGTGAGTTTGGTGAGGCGAGCGCTTATGTTATTTCAGATAAGGCCCTCGGTTTTGATTATCGAAAACTAGCAAGAGAAGTGAAAGAGAAAGTGCCAACTTTACAACATGTAATTGTAGTGGGAGAAGAGGAAGAGTTTGTGAACATAAATGATCTGTATATGGATCCCATCTCATTGCCAGAAGTTCAGCCAAGTGATGTTGCATTTCTCCAATTATCAGGAGGGACAACAGGTCTTTCTAAATTAATTCCTAGAACACATGATGACTATATTTATAGTTTACGTGTTAGCGCTGAAATTTGTAATTTGAATGCAGAAAGCGTCTATATGACAGTTCTTCCAGTAGCACACAATTATCCAATGAGTTCTCCAGGAACATTTGGAACTTTCTATGCGGGTGGAAAAGTGGTATTGGCAACTGGTGGTAGCCCAGATGAGGCATTTGCTCTTATCGAAAAAGAAAAAGTTACAATTACAGCGCTCGTTCCGCCATTAGCAATGATTTGGCTTGATGCTGTATCTTCTCGTAATGCCGATTTATCGAGCCTAGAGGTTATTCAAGTAGGTGGTGCTAAGTTTAGTGCTGAGGTTGCAAAACGTATACGCCCTACATTTGGATGTACGTTACAGCAAGTATTCGGTATGGCGGAAGGATTAGTGAACTATACAAGATTAGACGATCCGGAAGAAATTATTATTCATACACAAGGTAGACCAATGTCTGCACTCGATGAAGTACGAGTTGTTGATGAAAATGACAACGATGTAAAACCTGGCGAAGTAGGTAGTTTATTAACACGAGGTCCATATACAATTCGTGGTTACTATAAAGCCGAAGAGCATAATGCACGATCATTTACAAAGGATGGATTTTATCGTACAGGAGATCTTGTAAAAGTAAATGAACAAGGATACATCATTGTAGAAGGAAGAGATAAAGATCAAATTAACCGTGGTGGTGAGAAAGTTGCTGCGGAAGAAGTTGAAAATCATCTATTAGCACACGATGCGGTTCATGACGTAGCAATTGTATCTATGCCTGACGATTATTTAGGTGAACGCACCTGTGCTTTTGTTATAGCTCGCGGACAAGTTCCAACTGTAAGTGAATTAAAAATGTTTTTAAGAGAACGTGGTATAGCGGCTTATAAAATTCCAGATCGAATTGAATTTATTGAATCATTCCCGCAAACAGGAGTCGGAAAAGTCAGCAAAAAAGAACTACGTAAAGTCATTGCTGAAAAACTTATTACAGTAAAACAATAATAAAAACCGGAAGGAAGTGATTAGATGGCTATCCCATCTATTTCAGTATATAAAATGCCAATTGAATCAGAACTACCAAAAAATAAAGTGAATTGGACACCAGATCCGAAACGTGCAGTACTTTTAATTCATGACATGCAAGAATATTTTCTTGATGCATATAGCGATAAAGAATCACCAAAAGTAGAACTTATTTCAAATATTAAAATGATAAGAGAAAAATGTAAGGAACTTGGTATACCAGTTGTTTATACAGCACAACCTGGTGGGCAAACGTTAGAACAACGAGGTTTATTACAAGACTTTTGGGGTGACGGTATTCCTGCTGGACCAGATAAAAAGAAAATTGTTGATGAACTTATTCCTGATGAAGATGATATATTCCTAACAAAATGGAGATATAGTGCATTTAAAAAGACAAATCTATTAGAAATTTTAAACGAACAAGGAAGAGATCAACTTATTATTTGCGGTATTTATGCGCATATTGGCTGTCTTTTAACAGCTTGTGAAGCGTTTATGGATGGTATAGAACCGTTCTTTGTAGCAGATGCAGTTGCTGATTTTTCACTAGAGCATCATAAACAAGCATTGGAGTATGCATCTAATAGATGTGCAGTAACGACATCAACAAACCTACTGTTAAAAGATTTACAAAGTGTAAAAGGTGATGAGAGTGAAGGAATCACTATACAGGAAGTGCATGAACTAGTTGCACAACTACTTCGTGAGCCAGTAGAGAGTATTGATATTGATGAGGACTTATTAAATAGAGGGCTTGATTCGGTCAGAATTATGAGTTTAGTAGAGAAGTGGCGTCGTGAAGGGAAAGAAATCACTTTTGCAGATTTAGCAGAACGTCCAACTGTTTCAGGTTGGTACAGTTTACTATCTTCACAAACAGCACAGGTGCTGTAACAAATAGACTACATAATAAAGGGGTAGTAAAGAATGCCTAACAGTCAAAAGATTCGTCATTCGTTATCATCTGCGCAGTCTGGTATGTGGTTTGCGCAACAATTAGATCCGCTTAACCCAATTTATAATACTGGGGAATATGTAGAAATAAACGGAAATATTCATCAAGAAATTTTCGAATTAGCTGTACGTAAAGTTGTAATAGAAGCAGAAGCACTTCATGTTCGCTTCGAAGAGGATGAAATTGGCCCATGGCAAGTTATTGAAGAATCACAGTTTTATATGCATTTTATTGACGTTCGTAAAGAAGAAAACCCTGAAGAAGCTGCTAAAGTATGGATGAAAAATGATTTATCTATGCCCGTCGATTTGAAAAAAGATATTTTATTTACGGAAGCACTTATTCAAGTTGAAAATAATCGTTTCTTTTGGTATCAGCGCATCCATCACATTGTGATGGATGGCTATGGCTTTTCACTTCTTAGCCAAAAGGTAGCGAATGAGTATACATCACTTATAGAAGAAACAAACAAGAATGAAAAGCCATTTGGTTCTCTTACAAAAGTTGTACAAGAAGATATTGAGTATCGTGAGTCTAAACAATTTCAGGAAGATCGTACTTTTTGGTTAGAAAAGTTTGCAGATGAACCAGAAGTTGTAAGTTTGGCAGAACGAGCACCGAGAACATCAAATGGCTTTTCACGAGAAACAGCTTATTTATCTAGTTCTAGCACGAAAACTTTACTAGAAGATATCAATATTTCGTTAACAAGTTGGCCGGAATTCATTGTCGCTGTAACAAGTATTTATATGCATAAATTAACAGGTGAAAATGATATTGTTTTAGGTTTACCGATGATGGGGCGTCTAGGTTCTGTATCTATTCATACACCAAGTATGGTAATGAATTTAGTACCACTGCGTCTCACTGTAACTCCAAATATAACTCTTGCGGAATTATTGCAGCAAGTTTCTAAAGAAATCCGAGATGTACGTCGTCATCATAAATACCGTCATGAGGAATTAAGAAGAGACTTAAAGTTACTAGGTGAAAATCAAAGGTTGTTTGGACCGTTAGTGAATGTCATGCCTTTTGATTACGGGCTTAATTTTGCTGGAAATCGTGGTATTACGCATAACTTATCAGCAGGACCTGTAGATGATTTATCAATAAATGTATATAAACGTTTTGATCAAAATGAGCTAATGATTCATTTTGATGCGAATCCCGAAGTATATAATGGCGCGGAGCTAGCATTGCATAAAGAAAGATTTATGAATCTATTTGAATCAGTAATAAAGAATTATGAGAAAAACGAGTCGATTGGAAAAATAAACATTACTCTGCCTGAAGAAAATCATAAAGTTTTATTGGAATGGAATGAGACGAAGGAAGATGATGAGTTAATCAGTCTACCTATATCATTTGAAAAACAAGTGCAAAAAAATCCAAATAAACTAGCGATTACTTGTGACGGTATAAACCTTACGTATAAAGAGCTAAATGAACGAGCGAATGAACTAGCACATTATTTAGTAGAAGAAGGAATACGACCAAATCAGTTTGTAGCTTTAGTATTCCCTAGATCAATAGAAATGGTAGTTAGTATGCTAGCAGTCTTAAAGGCTGGTGCAGCATATTTACCAATAGATCCAGAATACCCAGCAGAAAGAGTTAATTATATAGTAGATGATGCAAAACCAGTTTGTATCATAACACATTCATCTGTTTCATCTAAGTTAGTTATAGAAAATGGTATGAAAAAAATTGTATTAGATGGCGAAGAAACAAAACTAGCGTTATATACATATTCTCGTATGAATATAGCATGTAAGAATGATGTATCACTTTTAAACCCAGCCTATACAATATATACTTCAGGCTCAACAGGAAACCCAAAAGGTGTAATTGTTCCTATGAGAGGTTTAAGTAACTTTTTAATGGCTATGCAACAAAAGTTTTCGTTAAATGAAAATGATCATTTATTAGCAGTTACAACTTTTGCGTTTGATATTTCTGCTCTAGAAATTTATTTACCTCTTATTAGTGGTGCAAGTTTAACAATTGCGCAAAAAGAAGACATACAAGAGCCTTCTGCATTAACGACACTTTTACAAGAAGAAAGAGTGACCATTATGCAGGCTACACCGACGCTTTGGCAGGCGTTAGTAACTGATTATCCAGAGAAGCTACAAGGGCTAAATATACTTGTTGGTGGTGAAGCTCTTCCAGCGCATTTAGCAAATAAATTAAAAGAATTAGGTTGCTCAATAACTAATTTATATGGACCAACTGAAACGACGATTTGGTCTACTTTCATGAACATTGATGAAAGTGAAAAGGGTATACCTCCTATTGGAAAGCCAATTTCCAATACAGAAGTGTATGTATTGGATGCAGGGTTACAACCAGTTCCATCTGGAGTTATTGGTGAATTATATATTGCAGGGGAAGGACTTGCAAGCGGATATTTAGGAAAACCTGAGTTAACAGCTGAACGGTTTGTTGCAAATCCTTATGGAGAATCAGGGAAGCGCATGTACCGTACAGGAGATCTTGTGAAATGGCGTAGTGATGGTGCGTTAGAGTACATTAGTCGCGCAGATCATCAAATTAAAATTCGTGGATTCCGAATTGAATTAGCTGAAATTGAAACGGTATTACAACGACATGAAAATATTCAACAAGCGGTAGTAATGGTACGAGAAGATCGCCCAAATGATAAACGCATCATTGCATATATCATTGCAGAAGAAAAGGAACCGATTAATCTTTCAGAAATTCGTTCTTATGTTTCAGAAAGTTTAGCGAATTATATGATACCATCGGCATTTGTTGTGCTAGGAGAATTACCATTAACGCCAAATGGTAAGGTTGACAGAAAGAAATTACCTGCGCCTGATTTTAATGGAATGAACAATGAGAGGGTTGCTAGAAATCCGAAAGAAGAAATATTATGTGATTTATTTGCAGAAGTACTTGGTGTTTCTCGAATTAGTATTGATGATAATTTCTTTGAAATGGGTGGACATTCCCTTCTTGCATCTCGTTTAATGGCAAGAATTCGTGAAACGTTAAGTATGGAATTAGGTATCGGGAAACTATTTGAATCACCAACTGTTGCCGAACTGGCGAAACAATTAAACCATGCAAAAAGTGCAAGACCAGCTATTCAGAAAGCAAGTAGGCCAAATGAAGTTCCACTTTCATTTGCACAGCGCAGGTTATGGTTCTTAAATTGTTTAGAAGGTCCAAGTCCTACTTATAATATTCCGCTAGTCATTCGCATGAATGGAATATTGAATGAGGAAGCATTACAAGGTGCTTTTTATGATGTAGTTGAGAAACATGAAACACTTAGAACAATTTTCCCTAACGTATTAGGTAGTTCCTATCAGAAAATTTTAGATATGGAAAACTTAAATCTAGAAATGATTATAACAAAAACATGTAAAGATGAATTAGAAAGTGTACTTTCAGAGGCGGTAAGATATAGTTTTAACCTCGATATTGAGCCGGCAGTTCGTTTGCAACTTTTTACAGTGAGTGAAAACGAACATGTATTATTAATTCTATTACATCATATTGTAGGTGATGGCTGGTCATTACAGCCGTTAACGAGAGATTTTACAGCGGCGTATAAGGCACGATGTCAAGGTGACAGAGTTCAGCTGGAGACACTTCCAGTTCAATACGCAGATTATGCACTTTGGCAACAGCAATTGCTAGGTGATGAAACGACACCAGAGAGTCTTATTTCAACACAATTAGATTTTTGGAAAGAAGAACTTAAAGGTTTACCAGATCAAATGGAGTTACCTACAGATTTCCAGCGTCCAATTGAGACGAGTTACCGCGGGGAAACAATTCATTTTCATATAGATGAAGGTATGCATAGTAGGTTAGTAGAGCTTGCACGTAAAAATGGAGTTAGTTTGTTTATGGTGTTACAAGCAGGGCTTAGTGCACTATTTACAAGATTAGGTGCAGGCACTGATATACCAATTGGAAGTCCGATTGCTGGAAGAAATGATGATGTACTTTCAGATATTGTTGGTTTATTTGTAAATACATTAGTGTTACGTACAAATACTTCAGGAGATCCAAGTTTTAAAGAATTATTAAATAGAGTGAAGCAGGTAAATCTTACAGCTTATGAAAATCAAGATGTTCCATTTGAAAGGCTTGTTGAAGTGTTAAATCCAGTACGTACTCGAAACAGCCACCCGTTGTTTCAAGTTATGTTAGCTTTTCAAAATACACCAGAAGCAACGTTTAATGTACCAGATTTAGAAGCGAGCCTTGAAATTCAAAGCGTCGGTTCTGCAAAATTTGATTTAACATTTGAAATTAGTGAGAGTAACGGGGTTGATGGTACTCCGAACGGTTTACATGGATTACTAGAGTTTAGTACCGATTTATATAAACGTGAAACGGTTCAAAAACTAATAGAACGATTCATTTTGTTATTAGATGATGCGGCGACAAATCCGGATCAATCCATTGGAAGATTAGAAATATTAACTTTAGCAGAGAAAAATACAGTATTAGAAAAGTGGAATGGTGGTTTTCAAATTGCACCAGAAATGACATTGCCACAATTATTTGAAAAACAGTCTCATATAAATCCAAATTCTATTGCTGTTGTCTTTGAAGATAAGAAATTAACTTATGAAGAGTTAAATAGAAAAGCAAATAAAATAGCTCGATTCCTAATAGCAAAAGGGATTGGTCCTGATCAACTCGTTGCTTTAGCGATGCCAAGATCATTAAACATGGTGGTAAGCTTATTAGCTGTTCTTAAAGCTGGTGCTGGATACCTTCCGTTAGATCCAGATTACCCAGCAGATCGTATTTCATTTATGCTACACGATGCGAAACCATCATGTGTTTTAACGAATTCAGAAGTGGAAATTGAATGTGACGAGGCACTAAAAGTTTTAGTTGATGATGTGAAAGTAATAGCAGAAGTTGAGAAATATAGTGAAGACAATATTGATGAAGTGGAACGAATTAAGCCATTATCTCCATCACATATTGCTTACGTTATTTATACATCAGGCTCAACGGGTAGACCGAAAGGCGTTATGATACCTCATCAAAATGTAGTAAGACTTTTAGGGGCAACTGATCATTGGTTCCAGTTTGACGGAAACGATGTTTGGACGATGTTCCATTCATACGCTTTTGATTTCTCGGTTTGGGAAATTTGGGGACCTTTATTATACGGAGGGCGTTTAGTTGTAGTGCCACATACTGTAAGTCGCTCGCCGAAAGAATTTTTACAGCTTCTTGTTAAAGAAAAGGTTACGGTTTTAAATCAAACTCCATCAGCGTTCTATCAATTGATGCAAGCAGATCGTGAAAATGAAGAGATTGGCCAAAAATTATCTTTACGATATGTTGTTTTTGGAGGAGAAGCACTTGAGCTAAGTCGCTTAGAAGATTGGTATAGTCGACATCCTCATAATGCACCAAAGCTTATTAATATGTACGGTATTACGGAGACGACAGTGCATGTTAGTTATATTGAATTAGATGAAACTATCGTCTCTTTACGAGCAAATAGTTTAATTGGGTGCAGTATACCTGACCTTAAAGTGTATGTGTTAGACAACTATTTACAACCAGTGCCACCTGGAGTAGTTGGAGAAATGTATGTTGCAGGTGCAGGGCTTGCGCGTGGATATTTAGGAAGAGCAGGATTAACGGCTGAACGCTTTATCGCAGATCCATTTGGCAAGCCAGGTATAAGAATGTATCGTACAGGAGACTTAGCTCGCTGGCGTAAAGATGGGACGCTAGATTATATAGGACGTGCAGATCATCAAATAAAAATTCGTGGATTCCGAATTGAATTAGGAGAAATAGAAGCAGTCATAATGAAGCACCCTAAAGTTGAGCAAGTAGCCGTTATTGTACGGGAAGATCAACCAGGGGATAAACGGTTAGTTTCTTATATCGTCGCATCAAATGATGAAGAGATTGATACGAATGAAATGCGTCAGTTTGCTAGTGGTAGTTTACCAGATTATATGGTTCCATACGCTTTTGTAGTAGTAAATGAGTTACCTTTAACTC
Source organism: Bacillus sp. ok061 (assembly GCF_900108285.1). Taxonomy (NCBI): domain Bacteria; kingdom Bacillati; phylum Bacillota; class Bacilli; order Caryophanales; family Bacillaceae; genus Bacillus; species Bacillus sp. ok061. The sequence goes on from NZ_FNUW01000017.1 coordinate 21,688, forward strand.
CAAACGGTAAATTAGATAGAAAGGCATTGCCAGCTCCAGAATTTATCGCATCATCTTCTAGTCGTGGTCCAAGAACACCGCAAGAAGAAATGTTATGTGACTTGTTTACAGAAGTGCTAAGTGTACCTCAAATTGGAATTGATGACGGATTTTTTGATCTTGGTGGGCATTCACTCCTTGCAGTACAGCTTATGAGCCGCATTAAAGAGGCGCTTGGAGTGGAACTAAACATTGGCACTTTATTTGCAGCACCGACTGTTGCAGGGTTAGCTGAAAGACTTGAGATGGGGAATGGTCAAAGTGCACTTGATGTGTTGCTTCCATTACGAGCAAGCGGGGATCAATTACCACTATTTTGTGTACATCCAGCAGGTGGATTAAGTTGGTGCTATGCAGGACTTATGAAATCTTTAGGAACAGATTATCCAATCTATGGTGTACAAGCACGTGGTATTGCTAAAAATGAAGAACTTCCAAAAACTTTAGAGGAGATGGCGGCGGATTACTTGAAACACGTTCGTGAAGTACAGCCTCATGGACCATATCGTTTACTAGGCTGGTCGCTTGGAGGAAATGTTGTGCATGCAATGGCGGCGCAACTACAAAATGAAGGGGAAGAAGTAGAATTACTCGTTATGCTTGATTCTTATCCTGGACACTTCTTACCGAATACGGAAGCGCCTACTGAAGAGGAAGCGTTAATAGCATTACTTGCTTTAGGCGGATATGACCCAGATAACATGGATGGTAAACCACTTACAATGGAAAGTGCAGTTGAAATCCTTCGTAAAGATGGAAGTGCATTAGCAAGTCTTGAAGAAGAGACTATATTGAATTTGAAAGAAACATATGTAAATTCAGTAGGGTTGTTAGGGAAATATGTACCGAAAGTTTATAACGGAGATATCTTATTCTTTAGATCTACTGTTATACCAGATTGGTTTGATCCTATTTCTCCAAATACGTGGCTAAATTATTTAGACGGGCAAATTGTGCAGCACGATATTGATTGTAGACATAAAGATCTATGTCAGCCAGGTCCACTCACGGAAATTGGACAAGTATTAGCGAAATATTTGCAGAATAAGAAAGGGGTAAGTAGAGTATGACGAATCCATTTGAAAATGATAATTACACATATAAAGTATTAATAAATGAGGAGGGCCAGTATTCTCTCTGGCCTGCTTTTCTCGATGTACCTATTGGCTGGAATGTCGTATATGAAGAAGCTAGTAGGCAGAGCTGCTTAGAATATGTTGAATATAACTGGAAAGATTTGAATCCAAAAAGTAATCAGGTTCGCGAAAAAACATTAGCAGGAAAACGATAATGAAAGCAAAACTAAATCCAAAAGTAGTTGTAAGTATCGTGTATATAACTGCGATGTTTATGGCTGCGATGGACGCAACGATTGTAAATGTAGCACTGCAAACGATAAGTAGAGAACTACAAGTACCTGCATCTGCAATGGGGACGGTTAATGTTGGGTATTTAGTTAGTTTAGCTGTTTTCCTTCCGATTTCTGGTTGGTTAGGAGATCGTTTTGGGACGAAAAGAGTATTTTTAATTGCTCTTTTCGTATTTACAATCGCTTCTGCTTTATGCGGAATGGCTAACGATATTACTTCATTGAATATTTTTCGTATCATTCAAGGTGCTGGTGGAGGGCTTTTAACACCGGTCGGAATGGCGATGTTATTTCGAACATTTTCACCAAAGGAAAGACCGAAGATTTCCCGGTTCATTGTACTTCCAATTGCTGTAGCGCCAGCAGTTGGGCCTATCATCGGTGGTTTCTTTGTAGATCAAATGTCTTGGCGTTGGGCATTTTATATTAATGTACCGTTTGGAATCGTTGCATTGCTATTTGGACTTCTATTTTTAGCAGAGCATGTTGAAAAATTAGCTGGTCGCTTTGATTCTCTCGGTTTTATTTTATCAGCACCAGGATTTGCGATGCTCATATATGCACTCAGCCAGGGACCATCAAAAGGGTGGATTTCTCCAGAAATTATGAGTACCTGGGTAGCTGGGCTTGTATTCATTGCGTTGTTTATAATCGTAGAACTGAAAGTAAAGCAACCGATGTTAGATTTACGCTTATTAAAAGAACCAGTATTTAGAAAGATGAGCATTATATCATTATTTTCATCAGCTGGTTTATTAGGAATGTTATTTGTTTTTCCACTTATGTATCAAAATGTGATAGGAGTTTCCGCGCTGGAATCAGGACTTACGACATTTCCAGAGGCGATTGGATTAATGATTTCTTCACAAATTGTGCCATGGTCATATAAGAAATTAGGAGCCCGAAAGGTAATTTCTATTGGATTAATTTGTACCGCGGTTATCTTTATTTTATTAAGTTTTGTAAATCACGATACGAATCCGTGGCAAATCCGGGCATTATTGTTTGGCATCGGTATTTTCTTAGGTCAATCTGTCGGTGCGGTTCAATTTTCTGCCTTTAACAATATCACGCCGCCTTCTATGGGGAGAGCGACTACTATATTCAATGTGCAAAATCGATTAGGTTCAGCAATAGGAGTAGCTGTTTTAGCTAGTATACTAGCTGGTTTTGGAAGTAATAACGTTCAATCCGATTTTTTACCATATCAAGCAGCATTAATTGGATCAGCAATATTTTTGCTCATAGCACTACTATTTTCTTTACGTATTTCCGATAAAGAGGTAATGTCAAAGAAGAAAGAAAAAACATTATCAGTATCAGAAAAAGAGAAAGTACTTGTCAATGAATAACAATATACGTATGGTTTTTTATGAAAATTGATATTCGTTGCATAAAGGAGAGTTTACATGATAGAAAGTAAAGTTGTAGATTCTATTCCAACTTTGAATGAGAATGATTGTCAAATATGGTGGGCAAGAATTTCGGATTTACAATCATGGCATTACAATTTACTAAATAATATAGAGCGAGAGAAAGCAAATTCGTATCATCATTCGGCAGATCGAGCTCGTTTTATAATAGGTTGCGTAATTAGTAGATTAGTTCTCGGCAAGATACTTTCTATGTCACCAGTCCAAGTACCAATTGATCGAATGTGTTCAGTATGTAAATTGCAACATGGTAGACCACAATTACCAGAAGGTATGCCGCAATTATCTGTTTCGCATTCAGGTGAGTGGGTTGTCGTTGCATTTACAAAATCTGCACCTGTTGGCATAGATGTAGAACAAATGAATCCAAATGTAGATGTTATGAAAATGGCAGAAGGTGTATTAACAGACATTGAAATAGCGCAAGTTATGAAACTACCAAATGAACAGAAAATAGAAGGTTTTTTAACATATTGGACTCGAAAAGAAGCGGTGCTGAAAGCGACAGGCGAAGGACTATTGATTCCACCAGTACATATTACAGTATCAGCTCCAAATAATCCTCCAAGATTGTTAGTTTTTAAGGATAAGCAAGAGTTGGCAGATAATACAATGATGGAAGATGTAAGGCCTAGTTTAGATTATATGGCTTCTGTTGCAATATTCAGTAAGGAAGTGACTGAAATTACGCAATTAGACGCGGTAGCACTTTTAAATCTTAAATAAAAAAATTATAGAAGAGGTGTTCCTCATGTTAGTGGCGGAAAATAGAAAGAATGAATTCACTTATAATGTACAAGCAATTAAAAATATTTTATTTTCTGGAGATACATCATCCATTCACGCTTTAGAAAAGCTTTTAAATGATACAGTTCAGTTTGATGTTCTTGAACAAGAGGCACTTGGTAGGCAGTACATTCCGAAAGAAGCAAAGAATTTCTTTGATAAAGATGGAACATTTCTTTACCGTGTATCTAATGTTAGTTATAAAGGTAAGGTTTTATCTGAAAATCTAATTTTTGCAGACACTTCGTTTTTACCGGACGCAATAAAGAGTGAATTAGAGAGTGGAAATATTCCTGTTGAAAAGCTTATAGAAAAGATGGAAGTAAGAAGAAACGTATTATATGAAGGATATCAGCCATCTGGAAATATTATCGAATTGTTTGATGGATGTTCTGTTACAGCGAATGTGTATCCAACTAGAAAGTATCAAATTGTAAGTAACTGCAAATGTGTATTTTATATTTGTGAAGTGTACCATGCAGAGAATATAAAGCAATTACTTAAATAAAAACAAGAAACCAGCCTATAAAATGGCTGGTTTCTTGTTTATTTAACAGCTTCTTTTAATTCTTTACCTGCTTTAAATGCAGGAACTTTACCAGCTGCGATTTGAATTTCTTCGCCAGTTTGCGGATTACGTCCTGTACGAGCAGATCTTTCGCGTACTTCAAAAGTTCCAAATCCGATTAATTGAACTTTATCGCCAGATTGTAATGCATTAGCAATTGTGTCAAATACGGATTGTACAGCTGCAGAAGCGTCCTTTTGAGAAATATCAGCTGATTGTGCTACGTTTTTAATTAATTCTGTTTTGTTCATGTTTTCACCTCATAAAAAAATTTTTGGAATGAATGTTTTAGTATAATAGATAGTAAAGATAAAGCTATCACTATGATTAGAAAGAATACTATATAATTATGTTAATTTCGTTGCAAGAGACTGAATCCCTTCTATTATTTAGGGATTAATTAAGAATCGATGCATATAAAAAGCTTAAGTATGAGGATGAGGGGGAGTATACGAATGATTTTTCGTGAAAAAAATGAGAAGGAAAGTATATTAATTCGTCAACATGATCATGGTTTTTTAGCTGGAGAGATTGCAAAGCATATAAAAGAGGACTTATTTGAAGGTAAAACATATTTAAAAGAAACAGTTGATGCAATATATGAGCATGACAGAGGATGGATAGAGCTTGATAAAGTACCAATTTTGAATGATGCTAAAAATATTCCATATACATTTATGGATTGTCCAAGCCCATTACGTTTTGTTTTTTATACGATTGGTTTGAATGAAATTGAAAATTCTAATCCATACGGGGCATTGCTTTGCAGTAAACATTTTTTATCATTTCCACTAAACGAGGAAGATGAAGAGATGATGTCATTTTATAAACATGAATTAGAACGACAAAAAAGAATTTTGAAAACGTTAACAAAGGAACAGTTTGCGATGTTTGATAAACATTATAGATTATTAAAGTTTTGTGATGAACTTTCTTTATACGTATGTATAAATAAGCCTGGTGTAAAAAAGAAAGATGAAATTGATTTATTTAAAGATGGTTTTGAAGGAACAGAAATGTTTAATAGTAAGGAGGAGAAACTTATTCAAGCTGAATGGGTGGACGAGGAAACAATTCGGATTACACCATTTCCATTTCAAACGGAATTTCATACGTATGTAAAATATAAAACGATAAATAAACATGAAATGAAAGGAAAAGGGATTGCAAAGGCTGATAGAGAATCGGAAATGAAGAAACAAACCATTCGTTTCATACAATAAGGAGGTTATATAAATTGAAAGATTATATATTAAAACAGTGTGATTACCATGCTTGGGCTAATACTAGATTATTCAATCGATTAAAAGAGTTACCAAACTATGAGACAATTTTTAATGAGCAGATACAGAGTGTATTCCCATCCATTAAGGATACTTTTGTGCATATTTATATTACAGATCAAGTGTGGTTACGCATATTGCATGGTAAAAGTATGAATGAAGCAATACAAGACCGAGAAGATTTACGAAAACAAATTGAAACTAAATCGTTACATGAATTAGAAAAAATGTTTGAAAACATGGCCAATCAATATAAAGACTTTTTAATTACAATACAAGACGTGAATGTTGTATTTGCTATTGAGAACCCATATGCAGGGGCATTAGAAACTTCAATTTTAGAGTTAGTACAACATGTCGTAAATCATGGTACATATCATAGAGGAAATATAACAGCGATGATTCGTCAACTTGGTCATTCGTCGACAATGATGGATTTTGTATTGTATTTACATATGGTTAAAAAGCAGGGAGAGTAATATAGTTTGTAAGAAGGAGAGGCTTTAATTATAGAAGTCTCTCCTTCTATTTTACCCCGCTATTTGCCGGGAAGTAAGACCCCCACCTCAAAATTCAGCGGAAGCAAAGAAGTTAGGTGGGGGATGAACTGTCCGTAAAACCCCCACTGATTAAAGTTTCACTTTATTCCGCATTCATGGTAGATCGACTAATTAAAGTTTTACTTTATTTCTTAAGAAGCTTTATTTTCTTGTAATTGCTTAGCGTATTGTACAGCCTTATATGCATTGACTCTACCATTTTTCCAGTACGTACCTGTACCGCTAATTTTATCAGAAGTTGACTCAATAATTTGGCGAATTTGTGTATTGCTATATCCTTGATTTGCTAAAAGAGCAGCGACTCCTGCAACATGAGGTGTTGCCATAGAAGTACCACTTAATGATTGATACGAGCTTCCTTTATAAGTGGAGTATATATTTGAACCTGGTGCTGCAACATCTACCCAGCTACCATAAGTAGAAAATGAAGATTTCTTATCTGATTGATCTGTAGAAGCAACTGCAATCACTTCGCTGTAATAAGCAGGGTAATTAGCTTTTGTATTTCCAGCATTTCCAGCAGCTGCAACTATAACAGAGCCTTTATTCCATGCATATTGAACGGCTTGTTGTAATGCAGTACCACCATTTGAAGCTCCTAAACTCAAACTAATTACTTTTGCACCCGAATCAGCAGCTTCTCGAATACCTTGCGCTACAGCATCAAGAGTACCACTTCCTTGATTATCTAATACGCGGACGGCATAAATTGAAGTTTGTGGGGCAACACCAGCAATTCCGACACTGTTATTTGTAAGTGCTCCAGTAATTCCAGCACAATGTGTACCATGACCATTACCATCATCAGATGTATTGTCGTTATCAACATAATCATGCCCGTAAATAACTTTCGAAGCCAAATCAGGGTGTGAGCCTTGAACTCCTGTATCAATAATAGCTACTTTTACACCAGGATCACTTCGTTGGCTATCCCAAGCTTGTGGAGCTTGAATTTTTTGCAGTCCATATTGATTTTTAAAATATGGGTCGTTTGGAGTCCAAAAGGCGTGAACGTAATAATTCGGTTCTGCATATTCTACATCTGGATTATTTTTATAACTCTTTATTTTTTCTTTTACAGTACCTTTTGAAAATTGAACGACTTCAAAACCTAACTTATCATCTTTAGATAAGACATTAGCTCCGACAGATTTATGAAAAGATTGCACATTACTTAAAGATGCATTTTGCTTGAACTTAACGATTAATTGGTTAGGAACGTAATCAGTAGATGATGTTTCAGCGCTTGAAGTATTTGTGTTAAAGAAGAAACCACCAATAATAAACGATAAAACAGATAGGAAAACAATGATTTTGTTTTTCAAAAGATTTTTCCTCCCTTTTCTTGGATGAGTTTTTCAGCGACTCTTTAATGTCGCATTCCTTTTCAACTATATAGTTAGACCATACGATTTATGACATTTATGTGAAAAACTTTTGGAGGAATAAAAAGGAGTAAACATTGATATAAATATATTTTTAATGATAGTAATTAAGTAAAAGAGGGGATGAAAAAAGGAATGCTCATTATGTATGAGTCATTCCTTTATTATTGATTAACTTGCCTGTTTTTTATGATTTTCTTTTAATTTCTCTGCTTGTAAAAAGCGATTCGTTTCAGCGACAACAATACTACTTAATCCAATTAGACCAATTAAGTTTGGAATTGCCATAAGTCCATTTGCAATATCCGCAAATGTCCATACGATGCCTAATTTTAAATTCGCACCAATAGCAATCATGATGATAAAGATTGCTTTATAATATTTAACAGCACTTTCTCCGAATAAATAAGCTACACATTTTTCTCCATAATACGACCAGCCTAAAATAGTAGAGTAGGCAAATAAAATAATTGCGATACCGAGAATCATACTACCAGCAGTACCGAATACAGATTGGAATGCAAGTGTTGTAGCTTCAACGCCAGTTTTACCTGATTTCCATGCACCTGTTGTAATTAATACAAGTCCTGTAATTGTACATACAATAAACGTATCTAGAAAAGTACCGGTCATAGAAACTAATGCTTGCTTTGCAGGTGAATCTGTTTTTGCAGCCGCCGCGGCAATAGGGGCACTCCCTAAACCAGCCTCGTTCGCAAATACACCGCGCGCCATTCCGATTTGAATAGCTGATGCAACTGTTGCTCCGATAAAACCACCAGCAGCTGCAGTACCAGTAAATGCACCAGAAAAAATAAGTGAAAATGCTTCTGGAATTTGATCGTAGTGATAGAAAATAATAATAAGGCCAGCAATGATATAAAAGAAAGCTTTAATAGGAACGATATATCCTGTCACTTTCCCGATTTTTTTAACTCCGCCTAAAATAACAATAGCGATTAAAAACGACATTAATATACCAGTTAGAGCAGGGGGGAAAGAGAAATTAATTCGCATTGCCTCTGCAACTGAGTTAGATTGCACCATATTACCGATACCGAAAGAAGCAGTTGTACCGAATATGGCGAATAAAACAGCAAGCCATTTCTTTCCTAAACCACGTTCTAAATAGTACATTGGTCCACCCGAATATTCGCCATTTTCATTACTAACACGGTATTTCACCGCAAGAATTGCTTCGGCATACTTTGTTGCCATCCCGAACAAAGCAGTAATCCACATCCAAAAGATTGCACCGGGACCACCGATTGTCACAGCTGTTGCAACACCAGCGATATTTCCCATACCAATCGTTGCGGCCATAGCTGTCATAAGTGCTTGGAAGTGACTAATATCTCCAGAAGAAGAGGTATCTTCTGATTTTTTAAATGGTAGTTTGTGAGCGTATAATAGTTTACTAAACTGTAAACCTTTTAAACGCACTGTGAGAATGACACCAGTTCCAACGAGTAACAACAACGTTGGTAGTCCCCACACATAGTGATTGATTTGTTCTAACACTTTACTTACTGTCTCCATCTGTATTCTCCTTTTTTAGAAAAAAATAAAAACCACTTCAAGTAAATGAAATGGTCTCTGGAGAAACAAGGGATAGAAAAATAAACCGATACAAATCGGCATTTTCTTTCGCTTGTCTCTGTCCTTTTACCTGAGAGATTATCCGCTAAAGTAGCGGATTTGCTCCTTCGGTGCTCGTTTTCCTCCGCGCCCTATGAAAGCGAGAGGGAGTCTCTCCAGAGATTCGTCCCCATGCAGTTCTACTTGTAACCAAGACCTGAGAGTTTCAAAGTTGGTATAACAACTTTTTGCCCCGTCGGTAGATCAATAGACCTTCTCCTGAATGGTTCATCCGAATTATAAAATTTATAAACACATTGATTGTAAATCAATAAAAACATTATAGACAGACAAATTGTGAATTGCAATCATTTTTTATTTTAAAATAGTAAATAGTTTTATTTTTTTGCAAGTCCTAATTTATCTTCAACTTCATTTAAAGTAGATAAAGCGATGACAATATGTTGATCTGCAAGTCCTAAAGCATGTTTTGTTTTTTCAATAGTTTCATTGGTTGGAGTAGAGTTATTTGCTCCGTCTATAATAAAATTTGCTGCATTTTTCATGAAGTTTGATGCGGATTTAAACTGGGTTGTGAATTGAATTAGTTGTTTTTGTATATCTATATCTGTTATGTTTTCTTCAATTTTAAGTGTGTCTATTTCGTCCATAATTGTTTCATACTGCTTGGAAACAGCATTCATTGTAACTAATAGTTTATTTCGATCTACTGAATCCCCATTCGTGTTAATCTCTTCCCAGACAGGCAACCAATCTTTTTCGATGATTTCATTATAATTAGTAGTCAATTCATTAATTTTAGGTTGTAATTTAGTTTTGAAAGATTTTGTCTCCGCTGTTTCTACAGTTGCTTTTTCGTTGTTATTTTTAATATTAGTAACATAGAAAATCGTACCGAAAATGATGAAAATAGAAATAATAACTGTCCATTTAGTCAAAAGTAATTTCTGCAATATGTAACGCCTCCAAAATTTAAAAACTTATAATTATAATATATAACAATAATGTTGTTTAAAGTAGAGAAAATTGGTTAGAAATGATTTAAATTATATCTTTTCAATACATAAATAATTAAAGTTAGTAAAATGATGAAAGTAATATGTGAGAAAAGAGGGTTTTTAGTGAAAATGAATAGAAGAAAACTAGTTTCAAATATTTCAATGGCTATGTTATTAGTCGGTTTAATTGCATTCATATTTATGAATAAAGAATCTAAAATTAAAGGTTTTCCAGTACCAATGTCAGCAATTCATATTAACGATGATAAGGAAGAGGATTATAAATATATAAGTGTAATGCCTATTACAAAGGCAAGTGGATGGGAGAACTTAGGGGAAAACGGGCATACTGTTAGTTTTAAAAAAGGAGAGCGGAAGGTAACTGTATTACATTATCCAGGAGAAATTACGTATTCTATATTTGAAAAATAATTGATGATCAAAGAGATAGGGAGTAGATGATATTGTAGGATTGTTTACTTCCTATCTTTTTTGGTTTTTAATTCTGAATTGTTTGAATTAAAATTATTATGCGTATAGAATAAAATAGTATTTCTTATGAAAATGAGTGGATAGTTTACCAAGTATAAAAAATAGGATGTTTTATTGAATGATATAGACAATCAGTAATATATAATTATGTTATGTAAACTATAAGCAGGATAAGAAAGCAAAGCAAGAGATTTTAATTTTTATATTTTAGATGTATTTTTACCCGGTAAGTATTCCGGTAATCAACTTACAACATTTACGGAGGGCATCAAATTTCGAGTAAGTAATGGAGTTGATAACAAAAAAATTAACGTTTGTGTATATGGAAAAATAGAAAGTATGGCGAGTGGGAAATGGATCGGATCATAAGGGGGAATTAAAAATGTTACTAAAAACAATCTACTGTAAGGTGGAAGAAGAGAAAAAAGAATTGTTTTCCAGTGCGCAAGAAAAATGGCGTGATATACAGCACCTAGATGGTTTTCATGGACAATTTGGTGGATGGAATGAAGATGAGGCATGTGTATTTACTTTATGGGAAGATAGAAGTACATATCAATCCTTTATGAATGGTGCTCACGATACAATTTATTTAAATAGTAATCAAGAGGATACGCTTCTTTCATGTGAAATTGAATTATTTCAAACGTTGTATGATATAACTGATATGCATTTGAAAGACGTTGTAATAGAGGGAGCATTCGTAAGAGTTGCTATATGTGATGTAAAGTTGGAAAAGGAAAAGCATTTTTTACATAAGCAAGAAATAATTTGGAATAAAGGAATGGAAAAAGCAAAAGGAATGCTAGGTGGAGTAGTTGGGAAGTCTTTAAAAAATGAAAATCGTTACATAGTGTTAACGTATTGGAAAGATGAAATAGCGCACCAACATTATGTGGAAGAGATTTTCCCAGATTTATATAAACTAGCTAATATTCATGAAGACATAGAAAAGATAAAAGGAAAACAAGCTGTATGTAAGGAAGAATGGCTTGTATATTAAACGCTGAAAAAGTGCATAAATGAATGTATAATAAAGATATTTTCTTATAAACAAGTAATTAATAGAAGACGTTATATACCCTTTCATGTTAATATATTTAAGTTATAATAGGAGGCTTACCCTTTTGTATTGTACGGTAGAAGCAGTGTGAGCTTGAAATTTTTTTAGAAAAGGATGTGCCTAATTTGCGTATCAATAAATTTATTAGTGAAGCTGGAAAAGCGTCTCGACGTGGAGCGGATAAACTAATTAATGAGAGAAGAGTAATTATTAACGGTAAGGTTGCAAAAATTGGTGACCAAGTGAACCCAGGTGATGATGTACGAGTAAATGGAGAGCAGCTTCGAATTGCTCGAGATCACGTATATATCGCTTTAAATAAACCAGTAGGTATTACATGTACGAGTGAAAAAGCTGTAAAAGGTAATATTATCGATTTAGTGAATCATCCTTTACGAATTAGTCACATTGGACGTCTTGATAAAGACTCAGACGGTTTAATTTTGTTAACGAATGATGGTGATATTGTTAATGAAATTTTACGTGCTGAAAACAAACATGAGAAAGAATATATCGTTTCAGTAGATAAGCCAATTACTCCTGATTTCTTAGAGAAAATGGCAGCGGGTGTTAAAATTCTAGGTACAAAAACACTTCCTTGTGAGATCACACAGTTATCAAAATATGAGTTCCAAATTATTTTAACACAAGGGCTAAATCGCCAAATTCGCCGTATGTGTGAAGCTTTAGGTTATCAAGTATACACGTTAAAACGTACGAGAATTATGAATATCGAATTGAATAATTTACCAGTTGGACAGTGGAGGGATTTAACGAAGAAAGAGAAAAGACGTCTATTTGCAGACTTAAATTACGAACCACAAGATTGGTAAAATTGTGAAGTGAAACCAAAAAAATTTGGTTTCACTTTTTTAAATTAAATAAATAATTTTTTTAAACACTTGCAAAAATAAAATGAATAAGATATATTAAATAACAATAAATGGATGTTTTACAAAAAGCAAAGAAAAGGACACGAGTTATTTTACCCGGTTATACAGAGAAGGAAGGAAAGCTGAGAACTTCCTAACGCAGAAAAATAACTTACCACCTTAGAGCTGCACTAGGGAAATTAAGTATCTAGTGCCGTGTATGCGACGTTATCGCAAAAGAAGCCATTATGTTTTTTGTGATGGGAATCTGGGTGGAACCACGGATATAAGCATATTCGTCCCTATATTTAGGGATGAATATGCTTTTTTGCATTCAATTTCATAATAAGCGAAGAAAAGGACACGAGTTATTTTACCCGGTTATACAGAGAAGGAAGGAAAGCTGAGAACTTCCTAACGCAGAAAAATAACTTACCACCTTAGAGCTGCACTGGGGAAATTAAGTATCTAGTGCCGTATAAACGACGTTACCGTAAAAGAAGCCATTGTTTGTTTACAATGGGAATCTGGGTGGAACCACGGGTATAAGCACGCTCGTCCCTATTTTAGGGATGAGTGTGCTTTTTATTATGAAATGGAGAGATGAAAAATGAAAGAACAAATGATTGAAATTAAATTTCCAGATGGTAGCGTGAAAGAATTTGGAAAAGGAATTACTTTAGAAGAAATTGCGGGATCCATTAGCAGTAGTTTGAAAAAGAAAGCAGTCGCGGGGAAAGTAAATGATGGGTTATATGATTTACGCGGGAATATTGAAGAAAATGCGGAAGTAGAAATCATTACTATAGATTCAAATGAAGGTGTAGAAATTGCAAGACACTCTGCGGCACATATTTTAGCGCAAGCTGTAAAAAGATTGTATGGTGATATAAATCTTGGAGTAGGGCCTGTTATTGAAAATGGATTTTATTATGATATGGATCTTCCAAGTAGTGTAAACGTAGAAGATTTACGAAAAATCGAAAAAGAAATGAAAAAGATTATAAATGAAAATATAAAGATAGAACGAGTTGAGGTTTCTCGAGAAGAAGCAGCTAAACTGTTTCAAGAAATAGATGATAGTTTGAAATTAGAACTTTTAGAAGCGATTCCTAGTGGGGAAAGTGTAACACTATATAAACAAGGTGAATTTGTAGATTTATGTAGAGGACCACATTTACCATCTACAGGTTATTTGAAAGCATTTCAATTAACTCACGTTTCCGGTGCATATTGGCGAGGTGATAGTAATAACCAAGTGCTTCAGCGTATATATGGTGTTGCATACTCTTCTCAAAAAGAATTAGAAGAGTATTTACATTTCGTTGAAGAAGCAGCAAAAAGAAATCATCGTAAGTTGGGAAGTGAGCTTGAGTTATTTATGTTTTCTGAAGAGGCTCCAGGGATGCCGTTTTATTTACCGAAAGGACAAATGATTCGAAACGAATTGGAAGCATTTTTAAGAGGAATTCAAAAAGAGTACAATTATCAAGAAGTACGCACTCCGTTCATGATGAACCAAGAAGTATGGGAGAGATCAGGGCACTGGGGACATTATAAAGATAATATGTATTTCTCTGAAGTAGATAATAAAAGTTTTGCATTAAAACCGATGAACTGCCCAGGGCACATGCTTATGTTTAAAAATAAATTGCATTCTTATCGTGAATTACCGATTCGTATGTGTGAATTTGGTCAAGTGCATCGTCATGAATTTAGTGGTGCGTTAAACGGATTATTAAGAGTACGTACTTTCTGCCAAGATGATGCACATTTATTTGTAACTCCAAAACAAATTGAAGATGAAATTAAATCCGTAATGGCGCAAATTGATTACGTATATAAAACTTTTGGATTCGAATATGAAGTAGAGCTTTCTACTCGTCCAGAAGATTCAATGGGTGATGATAAATTATGGGAGCAAGCAGAAGCAGCATTAGAAAATGTATTACAATCGCTAAATTATAAATATAGACTAAATGAAGGTGACGGTGCATTTTACGGGCCGAAAATTGATTTTCATATTAAAGATGCTTTAAATAGAAGTCACCAGTGTGGAACAATCCAGCTTGATTTCCAAATGCCAGAGAAATTTGATTTAAATTATATAGATGAAAATAATGATAAGAAAAGACCAGTTGTTATTCACAGGGCAGTTTTAGGGTCATTAGATCGCTTTTTAGCAATATTAATTGAGCACTTTGGAGGTGCGTTCCCGGCATGGGTGGCACCAGTTCAAGTGAAAGTAATTCCAGTTTCAAATGCAGTACATGAACAATATTGCAGTGAGGTTGCACATAAATTAGCACAAGCTGGAGTTCGTGTTGAACAGGATGCACGTGATGAAAAATTAGGATATAAAATAAGAGAAGCACAAATGCAAAAAGTACCGTATGTTCTTGTTATTGGGGATAAGGAAATGGAAAGCGGAGCTGTAAATGTACGTAAATATGCGGAAGAGAAGTCAGAAGTTGTTGAGATAGATGTATTTGTGGCAACTATTGAAGAAGAAATAAAGAATAGAAAATATTGATTGTAAAAAAGCACACTATTAGAAATTAGTGTGTTTTCTTTTTTATCTTACAAAAATGTAAGGTAAATGTAAGCGAAATCGAGGGAACGAGTTGTAGAAAAATGAGAATATGAAGTAGGAAATAGGTTCATATTACGGGTGTAACTCTTATTGAATGAATAATTAAAAAATTATTAAGGATTTACATGACAAAAAGATAAGAAATATGTGAGAAATTGATTTTATACAAAAGGGATGGAGTGAAAGAGATGTCAACAAATGTAGTTACTGTAGAAAGTGTAGAAAAAACGTATGGGAAAAGAAATGAGAATCAGTCAAAAGCATTAAGGGGTGTGTCATTAAGTATTAAAGAAGGGGAATTTGTCGGGATCATGGGACCTTCTGGGTCTGGAAAAACAACTTTACTGAATGTGATTAGTACATTGGATCAAGCGACAGGTGGTAGTGTGACGATAGCTGGTACAAATATTACTTCTATGAAGGGCAATGCGTTATCTGATTTTCGCTCTCAAAAATTAGGTTTCATTTTTCAAGATTTTAATCTTCTAGAAAACTTATCAATTTATGAAAATATAGCTTTACCACTTTCTTTGCAAGGCGTACCATCAAGTGAGATTACTGGAAAGGTAAATGACGTTGCGAAGAAATTAGGAATCACTGAAATTTTAACAAAATATCCGACGGCTGTTTCTGGTGGTCAAAAACAAAGAACAGCGGCGGCACGAGCTTTAGTACATAATCCGGCAATTGTATTAGCAGATGAACCAACAGGAGCGCTTGATAGTAAAAACGCAAAAAGTTTATTAGAAGCGATGCAAGATTTACATGAAAATCACAATGTAAGTATTTTAATGGTTACACACGATGCATTTAGTGCAAGTTATTGTGAGCGTATTTTATTTATTCAAGATGGTCTTCTTTATAAAGAATTAAATCGTCAAGGCACTCGAGAGAATTTCTATCAAGACATTTTAGGTGTGCTCGCTCATATGGGCTCAGCTGCTGAGTCTAAGTAGGGGGCGAAACTATGTTATTTAAATTATCACGTCATAGTATGAAAAAGATGTTAAAAGATTATATGGTTTTACTTATTGGTCTCGTTATTAGTATTAGTATTTTCTACATGTTCCAAACGATGGCGATGAATAGTGAATTTACGAAAGATAATAGCCTAATTAGTAGTATTAGACTCGTCTTTTGGGTAGGTGCAATACTATTATCTTTCATTACTGTATTTTATATTATATATGCCAACTCTTTCTTGCTCACGTTAAGAAGAAAAGAACTCGGTATGTACATGATGCTTGGTGCGAAAAAGAAAAAAGTAGCACAGTTATTATTTATTGAAACATTCGGTATGGGGATTGTAAGTATTATTATCGGTATTGTAGTAGGGATGTTACTTGCAAGTGTAGCAGGAAACTTTTTAATGAATGGAATGGAAATTTCAGCAAAAGGTAGTTACGCATCTGTATACACACCAGCAATTTTAGTTACAGCTATTTTCTTCTTAATACTATTTTTCATTACTGGCTTAATGAACAGCGTCCGATTGTTACGTAAAACTGAACTAGAGTTAATTCGTGAAGATGAAACACTAGATGAAGTGAAGAAAAGTAAAACTCGCATTATTATAATGACAGTACTTGGTGTATTACTGGTAAGTACAGGGTACTATTTTATGATCAATGTAAAAATATATGCTGAATTAGGTTTTATTATAGCAACCATCGTTACAACACTTGGAACATATTTTATCTTTAGTTCATTACTCCCATTTTTTGTGATGAAAATTAAGGGGAATAAAAAACGAAATGAAACTGGTCTAAATAGTTTTACATATGCACAGCTACGCTTTCGAGTAAATAGTTTATCGAGAGTATTAGGTACTGTAGCAATGTTAATTGCATTAGGCGCAGGTGCGATGACGGCAGGTATGGCGTTCCAAAAAAATGTAGGTATTATGACAGACTTTTCTCGTGTATATGATGTCGTAATTCATGATCCGAATGATCAAGATAAAGCAGCTTTAAAAGAAATGGAAATTGTTGAAGAAAGCAAGTACAAATATAAAGTAGATGGAGAAGCGGTTTATTATTTACGTAACGACTTAACTGCGAAACCACCACTTGTTTCAGACCATTTTGATACAAAAACGTTAAAAGAGCCTGTTCGTAAACGTGTGACTGAGCCTTTAACTGAACCTGTCTATTCTGCTTTGGAAGCTCCCGAAGCAGCGAATAAGTTTCCTCCCATGCCAAAAGATTGGGAAGATGCAGTTGTAAGAGAAATACAAATTACACATAATCAATTTAACGGAAAACCGGTAAGAATTGCAGATGAGGAGCATTATAAAGGGATTCAAGGAACAGAACACACTGTAACATTAGCAAAAGTAGATGATATGAAAAAATATAAACCGTTATTAATCGAAATAGACAAGAGACAAAAAGAACAAATTGAAAAAGCAACAGGTGCAAAAGTAGACTTATTTACGAAAATGACAATTTATCAGTTTATGAACAGCTTCATGAGCGGAACAATGTTTATGGGATTTTTCCTCGGAATTGCCTTTTTAGCAATGATGGCAAGTTCCCTTATGTTCAAAATATTAACAGGTGCTTCTCGCGACGTACGCCGTTATGAAATGTTACGAAAAATCGGTGTGAGACGCAGTATGTTAACGAAAAGTATATATAAAGAAATTTCATATTTATTTATCTTCCCAGCGATCATTGGCATTTCCCACGTATTAGTAGGGCTTAACTTATTCAGCTTTATATTAGTTGACCCGTTTGTAAAAGTATGGGTGCCGATAGGGATCTTCTTAGTCATTTATTTCATGTATTACTGGATAACTGTTCAACTTTATAAAGGTATGGTAATGCCGAAAGAAGAGGTAGCTAAATAGTTTATGAAAAGAGTCCTTGTGTTGAAAGTAGGGGCTCTTTTTTATGTTTTTTATAAAGAAGGAAAAGATTGGATAATGGTCGAAAAATACAATGTAACTTCCAAGAAATGACTAAAGTAATACTGTTTTGTCGAGAGAAAGGATACGAATTATGAAAGAAATGCTACAGTTATTTCGCAACAAAGTGTATGCACGTTTTTTCTAGCAAATATTTTAGAGCGACTCGGTTCTATGATTGCTGGAATGTCTTTAATGTTTTACTTGTTAGATCAATACGGAAAACAACCAGTTTACGCAACGATGACACAAATTATGATTGCATTACCTGCATTAATCTTTTTTCTATTAGTAGGGACAGTAGTGGATCGATTTGATAGACAACGTATTTGCATGGCAAGTAACATATGTTGTTCTCTCTGTAATATTGGAATCCTAATTTCGCTTTATTACGGGATGATTTTACTTGTCTTTATATTTTTATTTTTGGAAAATGCATGTATACAATTTTTCTCTCCATCAGAACAATCGATGATACAGGGAGTAGTTGAATCAGACCAATATGGTGCAGCAGCGGGTATTAATCAAATGGAAAATGGTTTGTATGCTTTGTTTGGTGTAGGAATTGCAACGATAGTGTACTGGACTTTTGGAATTTACGGGAGCATTTTAGTAAATACACTCACTTTTATTATGAGTGGTATTTTGATTCAAACGATCTTCATTCCAGAAAAAGTTCGTTTACCAAATGGTAGAACAAAATGGAAAGAAGTTAATTTGAAGATGTTAATAACGGAGTTTAAAGAAGGGATTAGGTATATCCCAAAATGAAAATTTAAAAAAATTACTTTTGGGATTTATCGTATTTGGTTGATTATTTTTTGTTACGTGTTTATACCCAGCTATTTTACCAAGTGGGAAAAAGCGAATTCAAGGTGTGGTTGAAGAGAATTATTTTTCTGAATATTCCTTCTTGTATAAAGGGGTAATAGGTATGTTGATGCGAACTGCTAAGTGGTGTGGGATTACTTGTTTACAATTATTAGCTGCAATTCTATGTATAATCTGTTTAGGTGCGCTCCCTCGATTATTTAAGGGATTGCAAATTGATTTAATTGGTTTTTGGAACACGATTGTGTTTATTGGAGGAAAGTTACTCCAACCTTGGGAAATTACATATGGATTTCGAGATTCGAGGAAATTATTTCCGCAAATATGGATTCATTATTTAGAGACAATGTTTGTATTTATTTCGACATTTTTACTGTCATTACTTATTGCGTATGTTCTCGTTGTGTGGGTATTACAACGGTCTCAATCAAAGCAACGAATGTGGAATGGGATTTTTGTCGTACTTGAAAGCATCCCAGATATTTTAATAATTTTATTATCGCAACTTCTAGTCGTAATAATCTTTCAAAAGACAGGCTTTATGCCAGTGAAACTGGCGGGGATTGGGGAGGAAAGGGCTCGCCTATTGCCAATAATATGTCTAACTTTGCCTACAACACTATTATTTATTAAGCTACTACTGTTACGTTTCAGAGAAGAATTAGAGAAAGATTATAGTATATTTGCTAAAAGTAAAGGGCTTAGTTTACGACATATTTTAACAAATCACATTTCAAGAAATGTTTTGTTAACAACAATCTATTATGCAAAAACAAATATTTTATTTATGTTATCAAATTTATATATTATTGAATGGATATTTAATACGTACGGTATGTTTGTTTTTGTAAAAGAAAATTCGAAATTAGAAATATTTACAGTAAGTTTAATTATATTATACGTACCGCTTTTTATACTATTTCGTTTATTACATACGTTTTTACAAAATGTAATAAAGGAGCGTGTTTAGCATGTGGCAAGTTGTAAAAAGAGATGTGAGATTTTGGTTTGGTGTTACTTTTTTAAGCGTACTTATGATTGTTAGTATTGGAAATACTTTATTTTTCGATGGGAATATCCGTGAACTTACGATGATGTATAACGAAAAAGGAGAACTAGAGGCTGCTCCGTTTTCACCGTCGAATAAATTTTGGTTCGGTAGTGATGAGAAAGGACGCGATCTTTTCCAGCTAATAATAGAAGGAGCGAAATGGACAGTTGGTGCGAGCGTAATTATAGCGATTCTACGAGTTATAGTTGGAGGAGGTATTGGTTTGCTTCTTGGTATGTATAGCAAACGTTCTTTTCCAGTTATAGCATCTTTTTTTGATCCGTTCAGCATTGTACCTATGGTTATGATTTCTTTTTTTGTGTTAAAGGAAGTTTTAGTGTTTGAAAATGGGACAGTACCAGAACCGTTTCATTTAAGGGTAATATTTCAAATGGTTATCCTTACATGTTTAGCGGTACCAACAATTATGTTATATACAGCGCAGGAAGTCCGTCGGATAAAAAGAGAAGAATTTATGATGGCAGCAACTGTGCTTGGGGGCAGTAAATGGCATAGAGTGAAAAATCACGTATGGCCACACGTATTACCATCATTTTTTTTACTTGTTGCTCAACAATTTGTGAGTACTTTATTACTTCTCTTGCATCTTGGCTTGTTAGAGTTATTTTTTGGTGGAACAATTATCTTTGGTACAGAGGCAGATAGTGTGACAAAAGAATGGACCGGCCTAATTGGTCAAAACTTCCGTCATTTAACTACTCATACATGGATTGTACTTATACCGATTGCTTTTTATAGTATGACAATTTTAGCTGGAAATCTAATTAGTAATAGCATGCAAGATGCGATTAAGCTAGGAAATGTGAGAAGGCCAGAGCGGGAAAGTAGAGAATTGCAAGTAGAGAAACAAGTACAACCAACTATGAATGACTTTTCTTTTTATAGAGAGATACAAAAATAAAGAAAGATAGCTGAAGACAAATTATTTTCAGCTATCTTTTTTCGTTTAAAGTGGAGGTAAATCAATCTTACCTTCTTCAAATAATTCTTTTATCATATGCTTCGTATAACCAGCGGCTTGACCAAATGTGATTTTTGCTGGCATTGGTGCTTCGTTAGCATCTACAACTACATCAATAATACACGGTTTATTTTGTTTTACTGCATTTTCGAAAGCGGGAAGGAGTTCATCTAAATTCTCAACACGGTATCCAATACCTCCACACGCCTCTGCATATTTTGCGAAATCTGGGTTCGTTAAGTCTGTTTCGAATTCGATATTACCCATAACTTCTTGTTCAAATTTAATCATCGCAATTTTATTATTGTTTAATACGACGACAACGATTGGTAATTTATATTTTACAGCTGTTACGAAGTCATTCATCGTCATTCCAAATCCACCATCACCACAAACTGCAAATACTTGTTTATCCGGGAAAGCAATTTTTCCAGCAAGTGCACCAGGTAAACCGCAGCCAAGTGTTGCGAGCCAGCTAGAAATGACAAATTGCTGGTTTGTCATACGGAAGTGTCTTGCGGTCCATACTGTTACATTTCCGACATCGACTGATAGAATTGCGTCATCATGTGCTACTTGCTGCAGAGCATGCATAACGCGTTGTGGTTTAATTGGAATGGAAGAGTCTTCTTCTTGATCGTGTAATTTTTCTTCCCACTTTTTCATCATTTCTTGGTGATGTTCTAAGAAGGAATGGTCTGTGTGTTCTTCAACATTTTCAATTAACCATCGTAATGTTTTATCAGCATCACCAGCTAAACCAATATCTGTCGCATAACGTTTCCCAATTTGGGCAGGATCTGTATCGATATGAATTGTTTTTGCTTTTTCAGGTAAGAAGCCGGTGAACGGATAAGAAGTACCGACCATAATTAAAGTATCTGCATGCTTCATTGCTTCATAAGAAGGTTTCGTTCCAATTAATCCTAATCCACCAATACAAAGAGGGTGTTCATCAGGAATAATTCCTTTAGCTGGTAATGTAAGTACGATTGGAGCACCAATATGTTCTGCCAATGCAAGTAAAGATTCTCTCGCATGTTTTGTTCCTTTTCCAGCTAAAATCACAGGCTTTTTCGCTTCATTTATTGCGAGTTTCGCTGCATCTAAATCTTCTTTTTGTGGAAACAACTCAGGCAAAGTAAAAGAAGTATTTGTAACACGGGCACCATTTTTCACTTCGAATTTTGGGACATCATCTGGAATAGTAAGAACGGATACACCTTTTTTCGTATAAGCCATTCGAATTGCTTGATTCACTACGGCAGGTAGTTGCTCTGCTGACATAATACGCTGGTTATAAACCGCAACATCATCAAACATTCTTTCTAAATTTACTTCTTGGAAAAAGTCCGTTCCAAGTAAATCGGTTTCTACTTGACCTGAAATTGCTAGAACAGGGGCTTTATCGAGTTTCGCATCATATAAACCATTTAATAAATGAATAGCACCAGGCCCTGCAATTGCCATACAAACGCCAAGTTTTCCTGTTAATTTCGCATAGGCAGCCGCTGCTAATGCACCAGCTTCTTCATGGCGAACTTGAATGAATTTAATTTTATCTTGTTTTTTTCTTAAAGCTTCAATGATAGAATTAATGGAATCTCCAGGCATACCGTATATGTGCTCTACTCCCCAATCAATTAATAAATCAACTAATGCTTCACCTGCTGTTTTCCCAAACATAATTGTTCCTCCTTATAATAGGTAGATAACATTATGTTTTGAATAAAAAGGAAAAATATACAAGTAAGAAATTTATCTAGTTATTTGTAATCCAAGAATCAGTGTGGGAGGAACAAAAGTTTCACTTTAGCAACTTTAATGATGACCAGCGAATAAAGTGAACACTGTTATTAGTAAAAAACCACTAGTTGCCCACATTAGAAATGTAAGGAAAGAGAGCTGTTTCTTAGCTTTCCAAAGCATTTCATGAATTGTGACATATCCAAGTGAACCAATAGCACTTCCCATAATGAGGCCTTGCAGGTGAAGAGCTTTTCCTTCCATCAAAATGCCAAAAACTGTGCCAGTACCGAGAATAAGAGAAAGTAATAAAGTCGTTAATAAAAAGGAAATATATTTATGTTTTGTAAAAAGAAATGGAATAATTAAAGCTAATCCTTCTGGAATATGGTGAACGACGATTGCTATTAAAAAGGGAATGGCAGAGTCATTATGATTTATAAAAGCTGTACCTAACGCAAATCCACTAGGTATATTATGAATAAATATAGCGAAAGAGAGAAAAAGGAAGGTTTGCCATGCTTGTTGATCTTTTTTATGTATCATTGGATGGTGACAATAGTTATCTAATAAGCTCATAACTAAAATACCGATAGCTATACCAAGTATAGGCCCAACCATTTCGTAGCTTGAAAATGTTTCAGGAATAATTTCAAGGGATAAAAGCCCAAGTAAAATACCACCACATAATGCGTATAAACGATGCATCTTTTCTTCAATAAGTTGGCGTGTTGCTACTCCAACAGCACCTCCTAATAGTAATCCACCGAACGAAAAAAATGTTACAATCATTGGAATCCATAAACGTTCCATAGTATCACACTCCGATTCTATTCCCTTATTTTTAGCTTACGAAAAGGAAAGTTAGATTAGTCCAAGTAATTGTGTTTGATTATAGAGAAAAAAGTAGTGATTCGTTATAATTTATATATTAATTTTAAGTGAGAAAATGAAAAGGGGAATTGGTTATGCAACAAATTAAAAAAATAGGAAACTCATTTTGGTATATGACACCTGTTTCTGAAACAGATAGGCCTATATTAGGAATGGTCGTTGGACAAGAAAAAACGTTAATGATTGATGCAGGAAATTCAGAAGAACATGCACAATTATTTTTAGAAATGTTAAAAGAACAAAATATATCGAATCCTGATTTTGTAGCATTAACGCATTGGCATTGGGATCATATTTTTGGATTATCTGTATTACAGAATGCATTAACTATTTCGCACGCTGAAACGAAAAAAGAAATGCAGGCAATAGTATCTTATGAATGGACAGATGAAGCGTTGGACGCACGCGTAAAAGAGGGTACTGAAATTGCATTTTGTGCGGATTGTATCAAGAAAGAGTTTGAAGAAAAAGCGAGAAATATTAACATTATTCCTCCAACCTTAACGTTCCAGGATCAAATGGAATTAGACCTTGGTGAAGTGACATGCGTGTTAAAACATGTGGGCGGAGATCATGCGCATGATTCAGTTGTTATGTACATAAAAGAAGAAAAGATATTGTTTGTAGGAGATTGTATATATGCAGATATTTTTTCTTCAAAGTGGAACTATACGACGAAAAGAACGTTTAAATTGATAGATGAATTAGAGAAATTTGATGCTGAGACATATATTCTTTCTCATGGGGAAGCGATAAATCGAGAGGAGTTTTTACAAGAGATTCGCATGTTAAAAGCAGTAGGAACTTATACAGAAGCTCATAAGGGCGATGAAGAGAAGATAAAGGCAGCGTACAAACAAGAACTAGATAGAGAATTAAATGAAGATAAGTTAGAAACAATAACGTATTTTGTCAATGGTTATGAAATGAATAATCTGTAAGACACTACATTAATCAAATATAATTAAATTGCACAAAAAGAGTATTGAAATTTAATTCAATACTCTTTTAAATATTAAGTCCCAAGCAATTTCTAAATTTTTTGGCTGGTTCATCATCTGGATTTATACCACTTTCAAAACTGGTAGTGAAAGGTAACCACTGCCAATCTTCGCATCCTACAAAAGCTACTCTTGACCAATTCTCAATGAATTCAATGAAATTATTCGCAATCTTATACCCATGTCCTTCTCCATCGTCGTGGCTTAGGTAAATTATTGGAGCATCTATATCATCTTTCATATCAAATGCTAAATAATCTCCATTTCCCACTTCACAAAATGCTAATTTGTTGTGCCAAACTACATCATATTCATCATCTAGATTTGAAAAAAACTCGTCAACCAAGTCTTTACGTTCTTTTTCGAATTTAGAAAGACTTTCTAAACTCCAGTGGGGTGTTCCGCAAAAAATATCAGTAAATTCATTTGGTAGCTCTACATCGTCAGGTAAAAACCAGCGTAAGCTAAAATTTCCTGAGAACTCTAAAAGTACTTTTTTGAAGCTATTTGGTAGTTTAATATCCAGTTTTTCTTCTACTTGGATTATTTGTTCAAGGGAAGATGGTTCATCTATACAAACTTCTTGAACTTCACCACCTATGTATTTAATTCTAGAAGTTATAATTTCTATTCGTTCTTTTAGTAACTCATAATCCATCTTATCACCTCATGTTATATTAATTAAAGTATATCATTCTTAATAAATTTTTTTCGTGTTATTGAGGTTTCAAGTAGCAGCTTTTTTAGCTAATTTAGTAATATATTCAAAGAAAACATCGTGTTTTACATCGTAAACGACATTTACAGGTCGTCCATCAGCAGTTTCCTCTGTACGTCCTTGGCTTGGTCCGTATGTATGAACAATACTATTAATTGTTTCAGTTTTTGCAAGGTTAGTGTTTCCGACAAGCGCGGTAGTTAGTACATCCCATAAATAGTAGGTAGAGTTCGTTGAGAAGTGAACGAGAGGGGGAACCATTGCATAGCATTGACCAAGGAAATCCATACCAATATACTTTCGTTCTTTTGCCCATTGTTCACGTATGTTTATAGTTAACGGAACTTGGTTTGTACTTTCTAGTGTCACTAAGTCGATTTTAATTTTTGCATCCCATACACGAGCCACTGCTTCAGGGTCCCAAAACGAATTCCACTCAGCTGTTCCATCATGCTCTGGTTCATGTACATTGCCAGCTTTAAGAAATGTACCACCCATCCAAACAAGGCGTTCAATTTGATCTTCGATTATGGGAGCTTCATATAATGCACGAGCAAGGTCAGTTAGGGGCCCAGTAAATAATAAAGTTGTTTTTTCTTCCGTTTGTAGAAGCGTTTCTATTAAATGATGATGCGCAGGTTTTGCCGTCACGGGTGTTACAACTTTTCCAGACTCATTTAAAATTGGTAAAGCATCTACATAAAATGCATGCATCCGCCAGTCTTTCGGAAACGGGTTTTGCCCGCGAGAGTTTGAAGCGGCTACGGCAATATTACCTTTGCCGAAGCGATCGATAATTTTACGACTGGCAGACATTGCGGGTTCTAAATAGCAGTCTGCTGGGATAACAGATACCCCCGTAAGTTCAATGTTTTCCATTTGAAGTAATAAAAATAATGAAATTAAATCATCTACACCGCCATCATGATTGAAGTACACTTTTTTCTTCATTGTAATCTCCATCCTATATGATTTAGTTAGAAATTAAATATGAATTGAGGAAAAGTCATCAATAATTTCTACCACTTCAATTTCTCCATTAATCAGTAGCTCAGGAAGCTCATTTCTAATATTTCCTTTCCAATACTCTCTAGCTTGTTCGATTTTTTGAGAAAAAGGAATTCCATCTTCTTTCGGTAAAAGATTCCCGTCACCTTCAAAAGAACTTCCGATCACTCGTAGTTTAACAATCTGTAAAACTTCTCGATTGTAAGAATCAAATAGCGCTCTCCATTTCAAAGCATCCTCATAGCTTTTAGCAGCATATAAGCAAGATAATCTGGAAGGGTATTCAGGGAATTCTTGTAGTCTAACCATTTCTACAATTGTTTCTCTAACTGCTCTAATTGTTTGATCCATATAACTCATAACTACTTTAGTATTTTCATTATTTATATGTAATTCGTCATTTTTATAGTGTTTATTTAAAATTTGTATGCCATCTTCACCACTAGCATTTAATTGTTCTCTTTCAAAAAAGAAGTGATATAGAGTATTGTGTTGATTTTTGTTAAAAGGAATGATTTGTCCGATATGCATTTTTTCCTTGTTACGATGTGATATGCGTAAAATTCTGCTTCATTCATGGTTATCCTCCTAGTAATAGTGTAATGCAATGTTAAATTTAGTAATTCAACATTGCGATATATATAACCTCTATAAGTAAAAGTGAGAATTTGAGTAGAAAGGAAAAATGAAAACGCTTTAAATTTGTTCACAAAATGTTCACTTACGAAGGGGTTTCCAATGTCGATATAATGACAAAGACTCAAAGAGAAAGGATGATGAATTTTGCCAACAACAAGAAAGGAAAACCTCCAATTTGGCATGATGATGTGCCTTGGGATGGTTATCGTAATGACGTTTTACAATTTACTAATGAATGAAACAGGAGGACCAATTTATATTAAAGAGATTGCATTAGAACTATCAATTGGCTTTATTATTGCGCTATTAATTGAAATATGTATCGTTGGGCCTTGTGCGAAAAAAATTGTATTCATGTTGCCATTTGATAAATCTAAGAAAATAAATATTATCGTTGCAATGGCGACAACTATGGTAATCGGAATGGTGTTCTTTATGTCATTTTTCGGTATGGCTATGATGCATTTACATGGTGGACTACAAGGAGATTCATTTGTTTCAATTTATTTTTCGATTTTTATTAAAAATTTCATAATGGCATATCCATTACAATTAATTATTATGGGACCGCTTGTACGTTTCTTATTTGCAAAGTTTGTAATGAAAAGAAATCTTTTAATGTAGCGTAATTTTAATTATTTATAAAACATTATATATAAATAATTAAAATAAACACATCTCGCATTTTTGAGGTGTGTTTTTTTGTTCATTCCAAGTTATTTTCATAGTGATGTGACATTTGTCCTTTTACCATTATAGGATTATAGCTTTTAATTAAGTCAGAAATAAAAGATGAGGAGATGATTTTTTGAAAGGTATTCTATTTGCTGTTTTTGCGGGGATATTTATAACACTTCAAGGAACCTTTAATGCGAAACTTAGTTCACATATCGGTATATGGTCGACGAGTATTATAACCCATTTAATTGGATTCATTATTGCAACAACTGTATTTTTGTTAAAGAAAGAAGAGAAAATAACGGATTTAAAGAGTGTGAAAAAAATATATTTAGCAGCGGGTGCATTTGGTGGATTCATTATTTGTGCAGAAACTATGGCGATATATGCACTAGGAGTTACATTGACAGCTGGCACACTAATGGTTGCTCAATTGTTAACGGCAACAGTTATTGAAATGAAAGGACTGTTTCATATAAAAAAGATACAGATGGAGAGATATCATATTGTGGGAACAATAGTAATGATTATAGGTATTGTTGTATTTAATATGTAAATGAAAGGGGGAAATGAATATGGAGGATAGATCAGGTTTAATTATGCATTATTTGAAAAACAATAAAACACTCGAGGTTTTTTCAGAAATAGATACAGCTTATTTTCAATTAAATCAATTTGAAAAAGGCGAGCTTATTTGCGATATAGATGACGAAATGGATCGTTTATATTTCGTTGTTAAAGGTAAAGTAAAAGTTTATACGATTACACCTGAAGGGAAGAAACTAATTCTACGCTTTATCAATCCATTGGCTATTGTTGGTGATATTGAATTAATTCAAAATAGCAAAGCACATAATGTCGTTGAAGCTTGTTCAGATGTTGTAGCGATTTCCATTTCTAATACGGTTATTAGAAACAAGTTATTACATGATCCTATATTTATGAAATTCTTACTTGAAAACATTGCGAACACGTTAAAAATATCGACTCGTTTTACTGCTCTTAATTTACTCTATCCTGTAGAAGTACGTGTAGCTAGTTATTTACTTTCAATTTCAACAGATAGTAACGGAAATATGTACAAAGGGGATTTGGATACGACTTCGGTAACGAGTATTGCAGACTTTATAGGGGTAAGTTATAGGCACGTAATTCGGGTATTACAAAGATTTTATAATGAAAAATTAATTGAAAAAAGTAATGGAGTTATTGTCATTAAAGATTTTTCTAGAATGAAGGAAGTCGCTAAAGATAATATATATGAGCAATTAAAGGGAGAGGAAGATTTTGATTGGATTTAGTTTAGCTATATTAGCAGGAATATTAATTAGCTTACAATCTGTTTTTAATACAAAAGTAAATGAAAATGTAGGACAGTGGTTAACGACTACATGTGTCCTTGGAATAGGTCTCATTAGTTCTATTCTATTTTATATCATTACAGAAAACAGTATTAGCATTAAAGTGTATACTGCAAATTATTTGTTTTATGTAAGTGGACTGTTTGGCATCGGGTTAATTATTTGTATAATGGGTGCAATAAAGAGTTTAGGTCCAGCATATACGGTGCTAATTAGTCTTATTACTCAATTGGTTGTTGCGTTATGTATTGATACATTTGGATTATTTGGAATGGAGAGCATTCCATTACAAATAAATAAATTAGTTGGAATAGGTTTATTAATTGTGGGAGTAGGAATTTTTAAAAATATCTTTTCGAACAAGAGAGCTATTAGAATAACCGAGGATGAGATTTAAAGGTTATAAGGATGTTGATAATCAGATTATAGATGTTTATGTAGTGGGAATACATTTCATATATGTCTCTGTTAGTAAAGGGTATATATATATTCGAAAAAAAACGTGAATTAGCTATTAGTGTAGTTGAAAAGAAGACGTCAATAAGTTGAGGTCTTCTTTATGTATTGTTCTGAAGTTATCAGAACTTAAGTATAAGGGAATGGGAAGTGGTTTAAGTTAAGAAGAATATACCCGAATATAAAATATTACTAAACATATATAACTAATGAATACAATGTCTTTTTCAGTTATTAAGTTGTAAATCATTTTATGATAAAATCTTTTACATAATTTAATAAAGGGGTAGTTTTCAATGGGTTATTTCTCAAATGGTTTATTAGTTTTGTTTGTGCTAATCGTATGCAGTTGTATATTTTTTGGTTGATAATATAATGAGAGTCTTATATAAAAGAAGTTATCTTAAGTGAGATAACTTCTTTTTATTTTATATTGAGAAGGAATTCTATCTTTCTTATTGAAGTTTGTTCTAGTTATTTTTACATCGATCAGATTTGTGTAAAGGGAATTTTACGAAATACAAACAAACGAGAGAATAAGGAGTATTCACATGAATAATAGTATAAGCTATACAATTGAACGCCCAACAGACTTCAATGGATTATTAGCGTTATATGAATCTTTAGGATGGAATTCTCTTAAATTAACGGTTAACGAGTTAGAACGAATGTGTAAGCAAAGTTGGTATGCAATTTATGTTTTTGATGATAAGAGGTTAGTAGGGATGGGGCGTGTCATATCAGATGGAGTCATAACAGGCATTATTTGTGGAGTTGGTGTATTGCCAAAATATCAGTCTAGTGGCATCGGAAAAGAAATAGTGAAACGATTAATCCAGCACTGTGAACAAAACAAGGTTATTCCCCAACTTATGTGTGTAGAAAAATTGCAATCTTACTATGAATCTATAGGGTTTGAGGCATTCTCTATTGGGATGATAAAACATATTATAAGATAGAGACGATTTATCCTGCTATTTGTCGGGCTGCCCGTAAAAGCTCGATTGGTGAGGGCTAATAATCAGTGGGGGATGAACAAACTCCCCACTGATTAAAGTTTCACTTTATATTTTCAGTTTACTCGTACATATTTTCAAACTTCAGTATAAAGGAGAATGGCTGTATGGAGATTGCTAAAGGGGTAGAAATGTTACAACTTGAATTTCAAGAGTTTGTTATTCACCCAATTCTTTTATGGGATGATGAAATGGCAGTATTAATAGATACGAGTTTCCCAGGACAAATTGAAGATATACAAGTAGAGATGGAAAAGGTTGGGTTATCATTTGATAAGTTAAAAGTCGTGATTTTGACGCATCAGGATATTGATCATATAGGTAGTCTTCCGGAGTTGTTGCAGCGCTGTGGAAGTAATATTAAAGTTTATGCGCACGAACTAGATAAGCCATATATTGAGGGAGATTTGCCTTTATTGAAAGATGGAAATGTAGAGAACCCACCAAAAGGAAAAGTGAGTGATACTGTGATTGACGGGCAAGAACTTCCGTATTGCGGTGGAATACTAATTCTTCATACTCCAGGGCATACTCCGGGTCATATTAGTTTATATTTGAAACGAAGTAAAATTCTTATTGCAGGAGACTCTATGTATAGTGTGAATGGGATGTTAGGAGGAATTCACGCCCCAACAACTATAAATATTAAGGAAGCAAAGCAGTCTTTGAAGAAGTATTTAAATTTACATATTGAATCTATAGTTTGTTACCATGGGGGATTAAGTAAAGGAAATATAAATGTTCAACTTCAAAATTTGTAAAAGTTGAAGTAAAATTTTTTGTTAAACAGCGTTGAGGTATAATATGGTTATTAGTAAATAAATTATAAAAGAGCATGTTTGAAAAAATTAAACATGCTCTTTTATTAAAGCAAATCAGTTTAATATGAATGACCTAACCCGTTCCAATAAAAAGAAACGATTTCTTGTGCTAATTCATCTATATTTGCAAGAATAGGATTGTGATTTTCATCTTTAAAATTCCCAATTGATAATAAAGATACGAAAGCATGAGCCGCAAATGTAGCGTTTCCTTTCGGAATTTCTCCGATGTGCATCGCATTATCGAGTGCTTTTTCTAGTACTTCATACATATTATCTTCAGCATTTTTTAATTCTTTCAATTGTTCTTCAGATAACGACAGTTTTGCATCTTTCATAAAATTTTTCATATCAATATCCATCGTTGCGTGTAAGTAAACTTTAGCGAAGTCTAATAATCTTTCTTCTAACGTTTTGTTTGTAGAGAGTATTTGAGACATATTTTCGCGTATACGTACCATCATTTCGGTCATAGTAGCGGTAAATAAATCGGCTTTTGTTGAATAGTAATAGTAGACAGTTGCTTTCGTAACACCACAAACTTTTGCGACCTCATCCATAGAAACGACTTGATAATTTTGTGTAAGAAATAAGCGGGTTGCCACTTCTAAAATGGTTTCTTTTGTAGATTTTGTATTTTTATTTTGACGCGGCCTTCCGAGAGGACGTTGTTTTTGTTCCAAATACATTCGCTCCTGACATTTATGATTGAGATAATTATAACATAATTTTCAATCACTCTTGATTAATTAACCGACCGGTATATATAATTAATAATGGAGGAAAAAAGGAAGGTGGGTTTTTATGAAAAAGCACCCGTTACATATGCTAGGGAGGCTTGTAGCAGGGAAAAATACGCAATGGATCACTTTATCGGTGTGGGTTCTTATTACATTATTACTTTCATTTACGTTACCACAAGTAAACAGTACGAAAGAACCGAATCCGAAAAATTTACCTGAAACAGCTATGTCGCAGCAAGCGGAAGCACTTATGAAAAAGGAGTTTCCGAATAATGCAGGGAATCCGTTGTTAGTAGTATGGTATAGAGATGGTGGATTACATTCACAGGATTATAAACTCATACAAGACGTTTATAAGGAGTTAAAAGCTAGTCCTTTAAAAGAACAATCAACGTTACCACCATTTGATACAATTCCAGAGCAAGTATTATCAAAAAGTGCATCAAAGGATGGTACATCATTTGTTACACCGGTATTCTTTAATAAATCTGCTGGTACGGATATATTAAAAGGAAATCTTGAAGAGTTTAGAAAAATAGTGAATAGTAAGGTGGATGAAGATCCATTTAAACAAAAAATAAGTGAATCTGGTTTACATGTTCGATTATCTGGACCTGTAGGTATTCAAACGGATGCAGTTAGCTTATTTAGTCAAGCAGATGTGAAATTATTAATTGCTACTGTATTACTCGTATTAGTTTTATTAATTTTACTGTACCGTTCACCGATTTTAGCAATTTTACCCTTACTTGTTGTCGGCTTTGCATACGGTATTATTAGTCCTACACTCGGTTTTTTAGCTGATCAAGGGTGGATTAAAGTAGATGCTCAGGCAATATCAATTATGACAGTATTATTGTTTGGTGCTGGAACGGACTATTGTTTATTTTTAATTTCAAGATATCGAGAGTATTTGCTAGAAGAAGAAAGTAAATATAAGGCGCTGCAACTTGCAATTAAAGCTTCTGGTGGAGCAATTATAATGAGTGCGCTTACTGTTGTACTTGGATTAGGGACATTGTTACTTGCTCATTATGGTGCCTTTCATCGATTTGCAGTACCATTTAGTGTTGCTGTATTCATAATGGGAATTGCTGCTTTAACAATTTTACCAGCATTATTATTAATTTTCGGTAGAGCTGCATTCTTCCCATTTATACCGAGAACAACTTCGATGAATGAGGAGTTTGCGAGAAAGAAAAAGAAAGTCGTAAAAGTTAAAAAATCAAAAGGTGCCTTTAGTAAAAAGCTTGGAGATGTTGTAGTACGAAGACCATGGACAATAATTATGCTCACTGTATTTGTATTAGGTGGATTGGCTTCATTTGTACCACGTATTCAATACACATATGACTTATTAGAATCGTTTCCAAAAGATATGCCTTCCCGCGAAGGGTTTAAGTTAATTAGTGATCATTTCTCAGCTGGTGAATTAGCGCCAGTAAAAGTTGTTGTTGATACGAAAGGAAAAGAGCTTCCTATTAAAAAAGAACTAGAGAAGTTTTCATTCGTAAAAACTGTGAAAGATCCAAAAGTGGGCACAGAAAATAAGCAAATACAAATGTATGAGGTTTCTTTAGCTGAAAATCCATACTCAATTGAAGCGTTAGATCAAATCCCTAAATTGAAAAACAGTGTAGAAAAAGTATTAAAAGATGCTGGGGTTAGTAATGCAGAAAATCAACTATGGATTGGCGGAGAAACAGCGTCATTATATGATACAAAGCAAATCACAGAACGTGATGAAGCAGTTATCATTCCAGTAATGATTAGTATTATAGCTTTATTATTACTTGTTTACTTACGATCAATTGTTGCGATGATTTATTTAATTGTAACTGTCGTTTTATCATTTTTCTCTGCATTAGGAGCAGGATGGATATTACTTCATTTTGGTATGGGAGCTCCAGCAATACAAGGCGCGATACCGTTATACGCATTCGTATTTTTAGTTGCTTTAGGTGAAGATTATAATATCTTTATGGTTTCAGAAATATGGAAAAACAGAAAGACACAAAATCATTTGGATGCTGTAAAAAATGGCGTTATACAAACAGGTAGTGTTATTACATCTGCAGGTTTAATTTTAGCAGGAACTTTTGCTGTGTTAGGAACACTTCCAATTCAAGTGCTTGTTCAATTTGGTATTGTAACAGCAATTGGTGTATTACTAGATACGTTTATTGTAAGACCGTTACTTGTACCGGCAATCACAGTCGTTTTAGGCCGCTTTGCTTTTTGGCCAGGGAAACTTTCAAGAAAGAGTGAAGAGATACAAAAAGTGGATGCATAGTTGAAAAGCCAAGGATATTTTCCTTGGCTTTTTCAATGTAATTAATTTTTTGAAGTCAAATCATCCGGTGCAGCATGATCAGCATCTTCAATGGAAGTTTCTGGCATTCCGTATAAGCCGTTCATTGCTTGTTCTTCGATATTAAGATTTGCAGTATTATTATTTTGGATAGGTATAGCGTTTTCGATAACATTTTCTTTTTTATTTACATTTTTGTTATTCATGTATGATTCCTCCAAATTTCATTTGATTTATTTATAGTATGTGGATGGATTTCCAGAAATATGTGAATTGATTCTTATAGATGGTATATAATTAAATAAACAATTAGGGTAAACTGTTAGGAGTGAACAATTATGGTGAAAGCAAGGAAATTAGCCTTCTAAAATAAAAAGAAAATTTTAGGAGGCTATTAAAATGAAGTTTCACGTAATTGATAGAGAAAATTGGAATAGAGAGCAGTATTTTGAACATTATTTAAAATTAAAATGTACGTTTAGTATGACAGTAAATGTTGATATTACGCTTTTGATAGAGAAAGTACATCAAAAGGGAATTAAATTTTATCCGACTTTTATTTATATAATTTCGAGAATAATAAATAAACATAAAGAATTTCGAACATGTTTTAATGAAGAAGGAGTTTTGGGCTATTGGGAAAAAATGATACCTAGCTATACAATCTTTCATAAAGATGATAAGTCTTTTTCAAGTATATGGACGAATTATTCAAGTGATTTCCGCATTTTCTATAAAAATTATGAAGAAGATATGAGATACTATGCTAGTGTTCATGGTCTTTTCACGAAAGAAAATATTCCGCCTAATGTATTTCCGATTTCTAGCATACCTTGGACTAGTTTTACTGGATTTAATCTTAATATTAATAATGATGAAAATTTTCTATTGCCAATTATAACTTGTGGGAAATATTTTAACGAAGGAAACAAGGTTATGCTACCAGTTTCATTACAAGTACATCATTCGGTTTGTGATGGATATCATGCGAGTCAATTTATAGAAGATTTACAGCAGTTAAGTAGTACTTGCAACGAGTGGCTTAAGTAATATCTAATTTTTAATTATATAAAGTGAAACTTTAATCAGTAGGGGTTTTGTTCAGCCCCCACTGATTATTAGCCCGACCCCCACCTAACTTCTTTGCTTTCGCTGAATTTTGAGGTGGGGGTCTTACTGCCCGGCAAATAGCGGGATAAAATTGAAAATGAATAAAAGAAGAGAACATGTTTATATTACATGGTCTCTTTTTATTATTCATTAATACTAAGTAATTGTGGAAAATATAGGGTGATTTGTAGTTTAATAGTAAAGAGAGTGATTAGTGTTAATTTTCTTTGTTTTTTTAAAAATAAGGACATAAATGTTTTAATAGGAGGAATAAAGTGAAATTCGTAAGCCTTGAAAAAGATGAGATCTTAATTGGGAATATGGCAAAATTGTATTGTAAAGTATTTGAGAAAACAAATTTCAATGAAATGATCGAACGAATAAAAAGACATATAGAATATACAGGTTTTAAAGGTATAGTAGCAATAAATGATGAAAATGAAGTAGTTGGTTTTACTTATGGTTATCGCTCAATCGAGGGACAGTACTATAATCAATTAATGAGAGAAGCGTTACATCCAGAGCAAGTAGACGAATGGTTGCAAGATTGTTTTGAATTTGTAGAGTTAGCAGTTCACCCACAATATCAAAATAAAGGTCTTGGAACGAAATTACATAATGAATTACTAGAAGGGATTTCAAATAGAACGAGTGTTTTAACAACAAAAATAAACAATGAAAAAGCACGTTCGTTATATGAAAGATTAGATTGGATAAATGTATTGGAGCCATTTCATCCAAGTAAAAATGATGTTCCATATGTAATAATGGGAAAAGCATTAAAAACAAAAGTGAATTGATAATTATGCCATTCACAAAAATGGTTGGTTTGTAATAATGAAGGGGAAAACGAAAATGACGAAAATATCTATAGAAAAAGCTACAATTTTAGATGCTGAGAAATTAACAGAAATAATGAAAAGAACATTTGATGCAGAAGCAAAACAATGGCTATACGGCCAAGATGATGTCATTGATTATAACATTCAACCGCCAGGATATTCTTCAGTTGAAATGATGGAATATGCCATTGAAGAATTGGATTCTTTCAAAGTTGTAATGGATAAAGAAATAATTGGAGGGATAATAGTTACGATTTCTGGTAAGTCTTACGGTCGAATTGATCGTATTTTTGTAGATCCTGTTTATCAAGGAAAAGGAATTGGATCACATGTTATGAAATTAATAGAAAAAGAATATCCAAACATAAAGATTTGGGATCTCGAAACATCTAGTAGACAAATTAATAATCATTACTTTTATAAAAAGATGGGCTACCAAATGATTTTTGAATCGGAAGATGAGTATTGTTACGTGAAAAGAATAAAAACAAGCTCAAACAAAGCGAGTGTAGTTACAAATAAAGATATGAAAAATAGTCAATACGAAAACTGTAATTTAGCAAATACAGGGTATTATCAAGTGAATTTAAAAAACAGTTCATTTGTTGGTAGCAATATAATGAATACGAATATGAGTAATTGCAATGTAAGTCAATCAAAGTTTAGAAATATAAATTTTAGAAGGTCATCATATGCAGATTTAAATCTTTCTGGCAGTAAATTTAATTTGGTGACTTTAGGTGGAGTACAATTCAAAAATACAAGTCTCGGAGATGAGAAGGAACCTATTTTATTCGATAAATGTGACTTGGAAGGTAGCACCATAAGTAACAGTAATCTGAAAAATATTGAAATAGAAAATTGTAATATAGTCGGGATGAAACTAAATGGTATTCCAATTGAAAATTTACTTGATTTATATAACAAGGTGAAAAGTTAACCATATCCATATAGTTGTCAATCTTTTTGGAAGTTAAGTATTATATCGAAATAATTATGTAAAAATGACATAAAGAAATACGGATGAGAAGGCCATTCATGAACGTTTCTAGAATACACTACAAATATATTGTTATTTATATGGAGGAGAGAAAGATGGAGATTAACGTTAGAGCAGTAGGAGTACAAGATGCTAGAGCAATTCATCGTATATGTATACAGGATGACGTTTTACCATATATGGTTTTCTTACCTAGCATGCGTGTAGAAGCTATGGAAAATAGAATTCGAAATTTAGCACCAAATCAATTTGAATTTGTTGCAGAATATGATGGAGAAGTTGTTGGGTTTGTAGGTTTAACACAAAGTCCGGGCCGAAGATCTCATTCAGGCGATTTATTCATTGGGGTAGACAGTGAATATCATAATAAAGGAATTGGGAAAGCACTTCTTATGAAGATGCTTGATTTGGCTGATAATTGGTTAATGTTAGAGAGAGTAGAACTAGGTGTGTTAGAAACGAATCCCAAAGCAAAAGCTTTATATGAAAAATTTGGATTTGTAGAAGAGGGAGTAAAGATAGGGAATTTGAAAGCTCATGGAAAGTTTATTAATGAAATTATGATGAGTCGTTTTAGACCGGATGGTTTAATTGTACATAATGAATAGTTAAAAGCATGACAGTATACTGTCATGCTTTTTTATTAGAATTTGGCTGTATTAAAAATAATACTAACCCAATAAAAATAACGGTAATTCCTAGTCCTTGTTGTAAAGAAATGGTCTCATGTAATATAAAGTACGCTAGTATACAAGTTCCAATTGTTTCTCCTAAAATACTCATTGAGATTACAGTAGCACTTATCCATTTTAATAACCAATTAAAAATGGTTTGGCCTAAAATCGTAGCAATGAAAGCTAATCCAATAAAGCACAACCAAGTTTGTGTAGAGTAATGGATGAAAGATTCTTGTTGCGTGAAAGCAAATATGCCAAGAAAGCCAGCACTACTTCCATAACTAATTACCGAATATGGTATAAGTGACAAATCTTTACGAACGTGTTGGCTAATGAAAAAATAAGCAGTAATAATACCGGCAGCGATAAATGCTAAAACATCTCCATATAATGCTTCTCCACTAATTTGGAAATCTTGCCAGCCAATGATGATACTACCTGATATAGCGATGAGGCAACCAATAACCGCTCCTTTCGTAAACCTTTCCTTAAATAAAAAATAACCACCAATCATTGAGAACAAAGGTTGTAACGTTACGATAACTGTAGAGCTTGCTACAGAAGTATATTGTAATGATTCAAACCATAGTACATAATGTGCAGCTAAAAATAGCCCAGATACGAATCCAAGTGCCCATTGTTTTTTTGTTAAAGTTTTTAGCTCATTTCGACTATTTTTATTAAATAGTAATAACGGTAACAGGATTAGTGTGGCAAAGAATAATCGGTAAAAAGCAATGATTGTCGCAGGAGCATCTGCCAATTTCACAAAAATTGCTGAAGTCGATAAGGCGAATACACCAAAAAATAAGATGCAATATGAAAGAATAGTTGATTTCAAAGTTTGTCCCTCCGATAGAATGTTTATTATAATAAACTTAATACGATATAATGTACAAAAGTAAGTATATAAGTCCCGGAGATAATAGGAAAGGGTTATTTGCCTTTGTTTAGTATGTCAGCACAAAGAGAACGAAACATGCATTATGATGGACGAAAGGAAGTTTTACTATGATACATGATAGACTTGGACAAACGGTATTAAGTTATCGTAAGAAAAATAATATGACAATTCGTGAATTCGCTGAGTATGCAGGGATTAGTACGTCGTTAATTAGCCAAATTGAAAGAGGACATGCTAATCCTTCTTTAAATGTTTTGGAATTAATTGCAAAAGCATTAAATGTACCGCTGTTTACACTTTTTATTAACGATATTGATACAGATTCGCTCATTTCTAAGAGAAAAGACCGAAAAAAAATATATCGGGAAAACAATGATCACATTGTATATGATGTATTAACACCTGATTTTATGAAAGCACGTATTGAAATGCTAATGATGGATTTAAATAAACGAGCAAAGACAACAGAAAGCCATTATTCCCATGAAGATAAGGAAGAGATTGCTGTTATTATGAAAGGGGAAGTGTACGTAGAATTGGAGGGAAAAGAATATTTTTTAGAAGAAGGCGATGTTGTACGTATTCCACCAAATGTGAAGCATCGATTTTTGAATAAAAGTGATGAATCAAATCACATTTTATTTGTACTGACACCATCTTTAGGATGAAAATATAGTGATTTTTATTAGGGGAGAAAGAAAATGGAAAACAAAAGTATTTTAAAAGGCGGCCTTTCAATTATTTCTCAATGTAAAAAAGAAACAAATGACATTTGGCATGCGCATTTTGGAGCAGCTGCAATTGCTAGTTATTTTTTTATGAAAGATAATAATATTGAGGAAGAAACAGCTCGTAATATGTATTTGCAAACAAGGATGATGCTAAGCAAGAAAAAAATTGGTGAGATGATTGATGATAAAAAAGAAATAGATTTTCAAATTGCGGAGAATATGATTATAAAATCTTTAGAACAAACGATTGATGAACTTCATTGGGTCGGGCATAACGTCATTTATGCGTCATTAAGTTTATTAGCTATGAAGGAGCTACAAAAATGGGGAGATAATCAAGCAATTGAAGGGATTACTACTCTTATTTTATCATTTCGAAAAACAATTCCAGGTAGATCGTGGATTGGTTATACGACGAAAGAAGTAAAACAATTAAGTTTTGAAGATGAGATACAAAGTGAATTGAGTAATCCACCACAAGTATCTCAGTTCATTTTAAATGAGTTATCGAAATTTAATAGTATTTATCGAGCGGAATCACATCATGATTTAATTGGGCATTTGCTTACTTACTCCCACGCCATTAATATAATGTACGATTTAGGGCATATAGATTTATTTCAACGAGGGATACGTCCGCTTTTAAAACTAGTATACGTACTACGAGCTAGCCAAAAGCTCAAGCTGAATACGGAAATAACTTTACACTCACCTATAGATCGATTACCTTTAATTCAATCTAAACGTGCAAATTTTTTACCAACTGAAAATATATTTTGGATAAAAGACTATAGTGGATTCGATTGGGATTTTGGTCATGTATTTAAATTCTCATATAGTTATTTTAATCATATAAAGAGAGCTCCAGATTATAAAGATATAACATTAGAAAAATTCCGGTATGTTATTAATTCTTAATGAACGTTAATGATCTGTAAAAGGAAGCTTAATCTAGTTTCTTTTTTTGTTAGTAGTATATTATTTTTTAAAATATGTAAGATTTTACATGCGTATTTTACTTTTACTAATTATGTAAGTAGGCTATACTGAAATACATACATTTTATTTTTGGAGAGATGTAAAACGACATGGAACTAGCGAAATTGGAAAAAGTAATTGAAATAAAAAAAGAAGAACTTTTATATTTAGTATCGGATTATGGAATTCAACATGAAAAAGTATTGGCATTGAGTCAAGAACTAGACAAATTAATCAATTACTTTATGTTTTTAAAATAAAGAGAACTATGACGGGGTTTGTATATGTTATAGTTCTTTTTTATTAGGTAATTTGAAAATATATTGTCTAATTTCTGACAGAATGCGCAACTTACTAGTCGAATATAAGGACTTTTGGTTATAATAAAAAGGGATTATTAATTGTATCGGTTAGGAGCGCAGCACATATGAAAACAGTTGTTGTTATCGGTGGAGGTATAACGGGACTTTCTACTATGTTTTATTTAGAAAAGTTAAAAAAGGATTATAATATCGATTTAAATTTAATTCTTATTGAGAAAGAAGAGTATTTAGGTGGTAAAATCCATAGTGTGGAAGAAAAGGATTTCATTATGGAGTCAGGAGCGGATTCAATCGTTGCTCGTAATGAATATGTTATACCACTTGTAAAAGATTTAAATTTAGAAGATGAAATGGTATACAATGAAACGGGTATTTCTTACATATATTCTGAAAATATGTTACATCCGATTCCTTCTGATACTATATTTGGGATACCGATGAGCGCCCGGTCGTTGTTTAGCAGTACGCTAGTCTCAACGAAAGGGAAAATCGTAGCTTTAAAAGATTTCATAACGAAAAATAAAGAGTTTACGAAAGATACATCACTTGCTCTATTTTTAGAAAGTTTCTTAGGGAAAGAGTTAGTGGAAAGACAAATTGCTCCTGTGCTTTCAGGCGTATATTCTGGTAAATTGAATGAGCTTACAATGGCATCTACATTACCGTATTTACTGGATTATAAAAATAAGTATGGAAGTATTATTAAAGGTTTTGAAGAGAATAAAAAACAATTTCAATCAGCAGGAAATAAAAAATTCGTATCATTTAAAGGTGGACTATCTACGATAATTAATCGCTTAGAAGAAGTGCTGACTGAAACTGTCGTAAAAAAAGGTGCTATAACGACGGCTGTAAGTAAACAAGAAGATCGATATGAGATTTCTTTTTCAAATCATGAAACAATACAAGCTGATTATGTTGTTTTAGCAGTTCCACATGATATTGCACAAACTTTATTACAGTCTAATGAGTTAAATGAGCAGTTTAATACATTTAAAAACTCATCTCTTATAAGTATTTACTTAGGATTTGACATACTAGATGAACAACTACCAACTGACGGTACAGGGTTTATTGTAACGGAAAACAGTGATCTACATTGTGATGCTTGTACATGGACAAGTCGAAAGTGGAAACATACATCGGGTAAACAAAAATTATTAGTAAGAATGTTTTATAAGAGTACCAATCCGGTATATGAAACAATCAAAAATTATAGTGAAGAAGAATTAGTACGAGTAGCTTTATATGATATTGAAAAGAGTCTCGGAATTAAAAGTGAACCAGAAGTAGTCGAAGTTACAAATTGGAAAGGTTTAATGCCGAAATATCATTTAGAACATAATCAAGCGGTTCAAGCATTGCAAGAAAAAATGACGAATCTTTATCCAAATGTATATGTAGCTGGTGCCTCATATTACGGTGTCGGAATTGGTGCGTGTATTGGAAATGGAAAGAATATAGCCAATGAAATAATGGCTACATTAAATAAATAATACTGTAGAATAAATAAAAACTGTCCCTTCAGCAAAATGGAGGAACAGTTTTTATTTATTTTATTTGAATGGAAATTTTATTGTTTTTTACATTGTTTTCTTTTATTGTTAATGTTATTTC
This sequence comes from Bacillus sp. ok061, assembly GCF_900108285.1. NCBI lineage: Bacteria > Bacillati > Bacillota > Bacilli > Caryophanales > Bacillaceae > Bacillus > Bacillus sp. ok061. The sequence continues at coordinate 64,074 of NZ_FNUW01000017.1, forward strand.
TCCAGACTCTTTAAATGAATACGGTGATAGTTGATAAATATCTTTTATATCATGTTTTTCTTGTAATTTATTTATCGGTATTGATACGATATTTGGCTCCCATGTTTCTTGTTTTCCTGAAGGATATTCTATAAGTATTACCGGATTTTTTAACTGCCTTGTTTTCCAAGAGACGAAATATAGTTGAACTTCTGTATCTTTTTTTAATAATTCTTCGGAGAAATAACCGAATTCGCCTACATTACCGAAAACAGTGTAGTTTTGATTTTTAAATTTAATATCTAAATAACTAGGTTGAAATGTTACTGCATGATAAGTTCCATATGAAAGTGAGAGTATGGCAGCGATTAAAATACCGATTGAAAATGTCTTAAAGCTATTGCCTTTAAAGCTAGTCATCATGAATGAGTTTGGTGTGAATTTTTTTGCGAATAAAAAAATAAGTAATATGAGTAAGAGGGATAAGCCGATGAATATATACATAGGAAATTTACACCTCCACAATAAAATAATGCATTAACTATATTTTACTATAAATGTATGGAATAGGGTGTTTGTTTAGAAAGAGAAAATGAAAAACAATTTCTTTACAGTTCTTGATAATTTAAAATTGATTTATGGAAATTATAGAGTGGTGATTGAGTCGCAATTAGAAGGTATCCAATTCGTGTATATAGAATAAAGAGGGAATGCGTCATTAGAAATGTTTGATTTATGGAACAATAAGGACTTTACTAATTATAAATATTTTTTCTGCTATAATGAATGAGTAGAAAGAAAGGAGTGATCCTATGGCATTTCCTATATTAGAAACAGAACGTTTACGTTTAGTCGAAATAGAACAATCTTATTGTCAAAAAATATATGAAATTTTTTCATTGGATGAGGTAACATGTTATTACGGTATGAATTCTTTTACGGAGTTTGGACAAGCTTCACGTATGATTGAATCTTTTTCAAAAAATTACTTTGAGAAAAAGGCAATACGATGGGGGATTGTATTAAAAGAAACAAATACTTTAATAGGTACAATTGGATTAAATAATCTACAACTGTGGAGTAAACGATCTGAAATTGGATATGACTTACATCCTCGTTATTGGGGGAATGGTTATGCCTCAGAAGCGGCTCAAGAAATTATTCATTATGGATTTCAAGATTTGGGATTATTTAGAATTGGAGCTATTACATACCCTGAAAATGTTACTTCTTGTAAAATGTTATCTAAAATAGGTTTTCATAAGGAAGGGTTATTACGTGGATATATTCATCAAGGTAATAAACAACATGATGCACTACTGTACTCTATAGTTCGAACGGATGTAGAGGATATAAATTTATAATAAAAAACCCCTCTTATAAAAGAGGGGTTAAGTAAAAATTAACCTAATTTAGGTAATAAACGTTCTCCGCTTTTCATGCTACTTTTACATAAAGGGCATTTAGGCTCTTCTTCAAATGAAAAGTTCTTTCTCATCCATCCTAAACAATCCTCTGCCTCACATTCCCAAACAGGGGTTTGTTCTGGTGGTACTTCTGCTACATCGTTCTTTCGATTACGATACATGTAACCACTCCTTTTATGTAAAAAATTTTAGTTATATATTAAAAAGGTTGTTAACCGAGCTGGTAACAACCTTTTTATTGTTTGAATTATAGCTTTACAACGTTTTTAGCTTGAGGTCCACGGTTACCGTCTTCAACTTCGAAGCTAACTTCTTGACCTTCGTCAAGAGATTTGAAGCCGTCGCCAGTGATAGCTGAGAAGTGAACGAATACGTCGTTACCGTCTGCAACTTCGATGAAACCGAAACCTTTTTCGCTGTTAAACCATTTTACTTTACCTGTTAATGTCATGGTAATGCCTCCTAAATTTTAAAAAGATTACAATATGATCGGCCTTATTTGAATGAAAAATAAAAGTTCACATATTATCAAAAACCCATAAGGAGTACAAAATAATCCTGATTGATACTTGATAATATGCAAAGAAAATATAGTGTTAAATTGACCTTAATTACTATCTTACAACAAATGGTGGGAAATAGCAAGTGCTGGTAATACCAGTGTGAAATAGGGATGGTAAAAGACACAAAAACATCTCTTTTATTTATATATTATTCCTAATTTTGGTTTATGATAAACTAAGAACATTTTTATTGGGAAATTGTATTAGTGAATCGATATATAGTATAAGAATAGTGTTGATGTATTTGTTAAGGAGGCGAGAATATTGCAGTCTAATAAATTTAAAATAATTGAAGCAGCCAAAGAAGGAAGAAGAAAAGTTCATCCAGTATTTGCTGTTATACTTGCAATTGTATTTTTAACTTTAGGTGAATTGTTTATGTTATTTATGTTGTTTTTACCGAAAGCAGAAACGCTTTTAATGAAAGCAATTTATAGTGATATTGAAATGATATTGACGTTTGGCGGAGCTATATTTTTTGTTTTTTTATGGATTAGATTTGTAGAGAAAAGATCAATTTCATCCATTGGATTTTGGAGGAATCAGTGGATAAGAAAATATTTAAGAGGTGCATTAATAGGTTTTGTTTTTATTTCAATACCAGTCATGCTACTTTTATTAACTGGAAATGTACAACTACAAATGCAACACATTACACCAACCGCTATACTTGGAATTGTGGGATCTTTAGTTGCTTTTTTAATACAAGGTGCAACAGAAGAAATTGTTGTTCGGGGTTGGTTATTTCCAGTTCTTTCTGTTAGAAGCCGTATATGGATCGGTATTGTTGTAACTTCATTTTTATTTGGTTTTCTTCATTTACTAAATCCAGGTATTACAATTCTTTCAATATCGAATATAATATTAGTTGGTGTGTTTGCAGCTTTTTACGTTTTGAAAGATAGTAGTCTTTGGGGGATATGCGCATGGCATTCCATTTGGAATTGGGCACAATATAACGTATTTGGTTTTGCGGTTAGTGGAATGACAATGTATTCTACACCACTTTTTAAACCTGTAACAACTGGATCGGAATTCCTTCATGGAGGCTCGTTCGGAATTGAAGGGAGTATCATTACAACAATAATGCTCTCTATCGCTTCAATTGTTTTATGGAAACAGTTATGGGGGAGAAAAGCGAAACAACGAGATTTTAGTTAATGAAAGAGGGAGAAACTATGGGGATTATAGCGTTTGAGGGAGCGAGTGCGGTTGGTAAGAGCACAACGTGTCGTGAGTTAGAAAAGAATTATGGTGCTTATATTATACCTGAAGTGAATTTTTTATTTGAAAGACCAAAAAATGAGCATAGAACATGGTATTTTGAAAAACAAGTAGAGCGCTGGAAAATAGCAATGCAGAAGTCAGAGCAATATGAATTAGTAATACTTGATGGAGACATTTATCAGCCACTTAGCTATAATTGGTGTTTCCATTTTGAAATATTTGATCAGTCATTATCTTTAATAGAAGACTTTTATAAGGAAAAGCTGATACATAGGGAAATTGGTTTTCCTGATCAATATTTTTATTTATATACGAATGATGAAGAACTTAGAAAACGGAAAGAATCTGATGAGACGAGAAGAAGAAGAAACTTTGAAAAGCATTTACATATATCAAAACCACTTCAGCGTTATTATGAAAATTTAAATACCGTTACAGACGGGTATTGTAAATTAATTGAGGCGAAAAGTGTAAAATCGAATGAAATAGAAATTGTAAATAATTTAAACAGTTTAAATGTTTGTGAAGAAAGACGTTTTGATGTTTCGAGGTTAGATGCTATTACGAAGTGGTTAAAAGAAAATTGTGCATAAAGTAAAAACAACGAGTGTTGTAGAACGCGCTCGTTGTTTTTTTGCTTCTTTATAAATATAAAGGAAAAATTTGTAGAATACTTTCAATATTTAACAGAATAATCTTTCAATTTTAAAGAAAAAGAAATACAATATGAGAAAGTATATATAAATAATATGATAGGGGATGGGATGCGATATTTTAAATGAAGTAACAGTTTTTATATAAAAAATAATTAGGTAGTCAGAACAGAGAAATTTGGGAGGAAACAAGCGCGATGAAAACACTATTTAAAATAATCGGTATTCTAGCTGGTATGGCGGTAATCGGAGTAGGTTTAACATATGGTATGCTGCATTATTTAAATAATAGTAAACCAGCTGCGAAAAAGGCATCACCAGCTGCTCCAGCAGTAGAAGTACTAGCTGATAGTAACGTAAAAGCAGAAAATGCGAAGCTTTTAGAAAATGGAAACTATTCATTACCGAATAGTGGTTTTAATAAAAATTTTAAATGGACAGATGAGAACATACAGACAGCATTACATGAAATGGCACATCAAAAAGCGAAAGCTGATCAAAAGTGGGGCTATATTTTTATTACACAAGAACGGATTGAAAGTTTAATTGATATTGTAAAGAGTAACGATCTTGTACAGGGAAGTACATATGTAGAAATTTTAGAACGATGGAAACAAGGAAAATATGAAAAAGTTGATGGGGATCATAATAAGATTTGGAAATTACAAAGTGGGAATTTAGGAGAAGGAAAAGGAGTAATGTCGGAAGCTGAGCAAAAAGAATTAATTAATCAAGTGTTTATGCAAAAAGGTACATATTCAGGTAGTAAATTAATTGCAGATGGGGGAAAGACTAATAAATAATATACTAATTAATGAAAGGGAGTAATTGCTTATTAGGCAATTACTCTTTTTATATGTACTTCTTAATATCTTAATCTCGTTCAAGTAAGGAAAGAAACGACTGTAGTACCGGAGAAATCCATCTAGATTTATGATAGATGACATGACTTTGAATAAATGCTGGAGTTTCAATAGGCTGAAAACATAGTTGTTCTTTTTGACAACTCTCTTGTACAACGATATAAGGAAGAATTGAAATGCCTAACTCACACATGACGGATTGTTTAATGACTTCAACATTGGAAGTTTCAAATGTTTTAGCTGGAATATTTCCGCTTTGACGTAAAAAACGATCTACCATTGGCCTATAGCCGCAGCTTTGTTCTGTAAAAATGAACTGGGTGTCCTGTAATAACTGGAATGGATTTGTATGTGCAGCGGAATAAGCTGGTAAAATCCATCCAAATGTTTCATTACTAAAAGTTCGCGTAATAAAATCATTATGTTCTATACTTTCTCCAATTATGAAGACAATGTCTGTTTCTCCTTCACGTAATTTTTGTAATGCTTGTTCATTTGTGTTCGTTTCAAGTACGATATTTACTTTCGGATTTTTCTGTTTGTAAGTACGTAACAATTGTGGTAAGCGGTATACCGCTAATGATTCATTAGATGTAATACTCAATGTACCTTCTAAATAATCTGTATTTTGGGGGATTTCTTGCGCTTTTTCATATATTGCAAGTAATTCTAATGCATAAGGATGAAATTGATGACCTGCTTTTGTAAGTAGCACTTTTTTCCCTAACCGATCGAAAAGAGGAATATGTAAATCGTTCTCTAAAGCTTTCATATGTGCTGTAACAGTAGATTGCGCATAACCTAGCGCGTGCGCAGCTTTAGAAAAATTACCATACTTCACAATGGCGCAAAATGTTTTAACATGTCTCATTTCCATAAGCGATCCCTCTTTTATTATCATGATTTGTGAATGATTATATCATGTATTTTAATTTTCCAAATGATTAAATTCTGTATAAAATGAAATTGTAGAAATATTCATTCAGGTGATATTGGAGGAGAAAAGATGATCAAAAAGGGCTATCATGTAGCTGTTGTTGGGGCTACAGGTGCGGTAGGGCAAAAAATTATTGAACTGTTAGAGAATGAAATGAAGTTTAATATAGTTGAAGTTACATTGCTTTCGTCCAAACGATCCGCTGGTAAGAAAGTAAGATTCAAAGGACGAGAGATAATTATACAAGAGGCAAAAACAACTAGCTTTGAAGGTGTAGATATTGCCTTTTTTAGCGCTGGGGGAGAAGTATCTAGACAATTTGTAACTCATGCAGTTTCTAGTGGTGCGATTGTAATTGATAACACAAGTGAGTACCGAATGGCGCAAGATGTACCGCTCGTTGTTCCGGAAGTGAATGCGCACACTTTAAAACAGCATAAAGGTATCATTGCAGTTCCAAATTGTTCAGCATTACAGATGGTAACAGCACTTCAGCCGATTCGAAAATCATTTGGTTTAGAAAGAATTATCGTTTCAACATATCAAGCTGTATCGGGTTCTGGCATTCATGCGATTCATGAATTACAAGAGCAGGCTAAGTCTATACTTGCAGGTGAAGAAGTGAAGAGTGATATATTACCGGTGAAAAAAGATAAAAAACATTATCCAATAGCATTTAATGTACTGCCTCAAGTAGATATATTTACAGACAATGATTTTACTTTTGAAGAAGTCAAAATGATTCAAGAAACGAAGAAAATATTAGAAGATGAAAACCTGAAAATGGCAGCTACTTGTGTACGTGTTCCAGTTGTATCGGGGCATTCAGAATCGGTTTATATAGAACTGGAAAAAGAAGCAAGCGTTGCGGAAATTAAGGAAGTATTAATGGATGCACCAGGTGTTATTTTGCAGGATAACCCTAGTGAACAGCTGTATCCAATGCCATTATATGCAGAAGGGAAAATAGATACATTTGTCGGAAGAATACGTAAAGATCCTGATACGCCAAACGGATTCCACCTTTGGATTGTTTCCGATAACCTATTAAAAGGTGCGGCTTGGAATTCAGTTCAAATCGCAGAGACTTTAGTGGAAAAGGGGATACTTTAATATAGTTTAAAAAACTGGGGAATCGTTAATGATTCCCCAGTTTGTATTTCATAATTGTTTTCTTTATTTCGGCCAACTTTAATTAAAATTAGTCGTTATTGAATTTTTATAAATATCTACTTTATGTGCAGTGAAGCGTAAGGTGTTGGATTCTGCATGAATTGTAAGATTAATAATAATCGATAACGGCATTTCGACCGTTTTCACAATATCTTGCTATAGCAATATACTCATTTTTTGCTTCCTTATAATAAACAACAGAACGAATTACGGCCTCGTCACCTTCAATATCAATTTCACACATCATAGGGAATTTTTCACCATTATGTAAGAATAATTCGCCTAGTACGATTGAACCGTTTAATTCTTCTGTAAAATTAGTAGTTGCCGCTGGTTTTACCCATGTTTCGTCATGTTCTTCGTTTTCCTCTTCATCTATTGCCCATTCCCAAATGGGGTTTTGTTTTAGGTCCTCAATAGTTAATTTATCAATTGGTTTGCAATTATTCATACATAAATTCTCCTTTTATTTTGATAAGTAAGTTTCTTAGTTTCATGAATTAGATGATTGCTTATAAGTGGATTCAACAAAGTATTTTGCTCATTTGATATCCAAACTACTTTATTTTGAAATAAAGTTATTACAGCAATATTAACAAAACTTTAATTGTCTAGTAAATAATTATTAGTGGAGATATTAAAATGGGATGGTGTTAAAGAAAGATAGTAAAAAACATCAAGGATGAATGAAATCCATTTAGTATGATATGGATATATCCAATGTGAGGGGGAGTTTGATGTATCAAGTAAAGGGGTATTTTTCATCATTAAAAGGAAGTTATTATGAGATTGGAAAGCAACAAGGGGAGTTCGTGAAACAAAATCCGTATCTCATCCCGCAATTTATACACGAAGAAAATGTAATATCTAATAACCATTGGACAGAATCGAGAAATATACTAAACAAACATTGTCCAGGCATAAATGAAGAAATTGAAGGTTTTTGTGAAGTGTTGAAAATTCCTTCTAAAAATATAATGTATTACTATTAAACACTATTGAAAGCAGGTTGTAGTCATTGTGCAGTATTACCTAAAAAGACAGATTCAACTCACACTTATGTATTAAGAAACTATGATTTATCACCAGTAATAGATGATATGCGTTTTTGCTCGACGCATGTTGAAGGTGCGTATGCACATAGTGGCTTTTCTACTCAATATTTTGGTCGAACAGAAGGGGTTAACGAACATGGATTATCTGTTACATTTTCAGCATGTGGTCAACCAGTAGGAAACATTGCAGGTTTAAGAAAGCCAATGGTAAATGGTTTACAGTGTTTTGCGGTAATTCGATTGTTGTTGGAGAAATGTAAAAATGTGCAGGAAGCTAAGTCACTAATAGAAGAAATACCAATTGCTAGTAATATTAATTTAATAGTAGCTGATCCTTTAAACGCAGCACATATTGAAATATTTGACGGTCATAAATCCACAACAACGATTGATGGTGACAATCAAGCTTTTATTGTATCAACAAACCATGCAGTTAGTTCATCAATTCAGAAATTAAATAATAGGAGATTAGAACAATCTACAAAGAGATATCACGTTTTACATGAGCATTTAAATAGATATGAACAAGTGAGCATAGAGTCTTTAAAAGAGTTAGTAGAAGAAGAATATCCTGTTGGACTAACTGTACATAACTATGAAGAATGGTTTGGAACTTTACATTCTGTATTATTCGATTTACATGATCGTACAATGAAGATTTGTTTCGGATCACCACTTTTAAACGACTGGTACTCATTGAAAGTTGGAGGAAGTATGCCGTTTTCTGAGGTGAATGTGAACTTTAAAAATAAAACTTATACTGACTTTTTGGGGGAAGATAAGAATAAATTGATGCCTAAAAGATAAATGGGATAAGATGGTAATGTAAAGAGTACATTTACACTGGAGGGATTACCAATGCTAAAAGTTATGTTACCATTTGTTCTTATCTTTTTTCTTGTCATTACGATGTATATTGCTTATCAAAAGAGAAAAAAATCCGGGATAAAAGGATTGAAAAGTGCGTTAACTTCTATTTGCTTTTTTTCACTCGCAATCTTAAATATGTTTGCATATTGGTTTCATTTTGGCGGTGCTTTTACTTGGTTATTTTCAATTGTATTATTGCTAGTTGGTGCATATTTTACAAAATATATTCCAATATCTAAAAAGGTACATTAAAATCTATAAGAGTTTAATATAATGTTTACTTTGTTTTGAAAAGAGATTATTCTACTAGATCGTTGTGAAACGGTTTCATAGGATAATCTCTTTTGTTTAGTTTTGGAAAGAACGTACTGTACTTTTTAGTTGCTCAATAAATTCTCGAGTGGCAGCACACATATATTTATCTTTTCTATAAATAAGCCCTATTTCAATTATTGGAGTAGGGTTTTCTATTCTAATAGCTTGAATGTTTTTATTTTGTAAAAAGTCTATATATGGTTTGGGTAACACTGTAATTCCCATTCCTTTGGAAACCATTTGGATTAAAGATTCCATCGTACTAATTTCTAAAATTGGTCTTGGTTTAAAGTTTAATTTTTGACAATGAGAAGTAATTAGTTCGGTTAAAAAGAAATTTTTAGGCAAAAGAATTAAAGAGTAGTTCTGTAATTCAGCAATAGATACATGATTACGTTCAGCTAATCGATGACCAGTGGGCACGACCAATGTAAGGTCGCTTTTGTATAGAGGGATAGAGATGATTTCTTTATCTTGCACCGGGAGAAATGTAATTCCGATATCTAGTTCGTTTTGTAATAATTTTTCACGAATATCTCCTGTACGAAGCCCTAATACAGAAAGCTCTATATTGGGATATAAATTATTGAAATTTAAAATAGCTGGTGGTAGTAAATAATTTACGACGGTTAACAAAGCCCCTATTGTTAAGGAACCTTGCTGTAATCCGTTTAGGTCTTGAATGGCTGAACGAGCTTGTTCGACTTCATGAAAAATAGTTTTACAATGTGATAATAAAATTTTCCCTGCTTCAGTTAAAGATATTTTTTTACCAATTCGATCGAAAAGTGGCATTCCTACTTCATGCTCTAATGCACGTATTTGTTGACTTAGTGAAGGCTGTGAAATATTTAATTTCTCAGCTGCTTTTGTGAAATGTAATTGTTTTGAAACAGCTAAAAAGTATTCAAGTTGTCGTAATTCGATTGGAATCACCTCAAGTATAATGATAGGTTATACCTATCATTATTATATAAATAATTGAATTGAACAATGATTTTAGAGGTTTTATAATCATCTTTATATAACAGAGAGGGTTGTAAAAATTAATCGAGAGAAAATACATGTAACACCTTTAAAGGAGGAAATAGAATGGCTAATAAATATCAATTATTATCTTTAAATATAGGATTACCAAAAGAGGTTACATACGGCGGAAAAGTAATTCATACAGGCATAAATAAGAAACAAGTAAAGGAACCGGTATATTTATCCTTTGTAAAATTTAATGGGGATGGACAAGCTGACTTAGTTCATCATGGAGGAGTAGATAAAGCAGTTTGTGTTTATACTGGTGATCACTATCCATACTGGGAAAAAGAATTGAATCAAGATCTTGTATATGGGGCTTTCGGAGAAAATATAACAGTTAGTGGTATGCGCGAAGAGGATGTTTGTATTGGTGATACGTTTGAGCTAGGACAGGCAATCGTACAGGTAACACAACCAAGGCAACCTTGTTTTAAATTAGCAAAAAAATATAATATTCCAAAGTTACCACTATATTTTCAAGAAACAGGATATACAGGATTTTATTTTCGTGTATTAAAAGAAGGATGGGTATCATCAGTCGATACATTAAAAAGACTACAGTCTGATCTAAAAGGTGTTTCAGTAGCGTTTGCTAACCGTATCATGCACAAGGAAAAACAAAATATTGAAGGGATAAAAAGGATATTAGAAGTAAATGCACTTTCAAGTAGTTGGAGAAAGTCTTTTGAAAAGCGTATAAGTGGAGAAGAAATTAATACGAAGGAAAGACTTGAAGGGATAAAAGACTAAAAATATTTTATTATAAATAGTGTATTTCTATTAGTAAAAGCTAATTAGAAAGCGCTATTTTTATATAATAAACTAATTAATATCCAAAAATCTTAATATTGTTTTATTCGACTTATTTTCAAATAGTCAAAACATAAAATTAATTAGACTTTTTTTTTATGTTTTATGATAGTATATTGATTGGTAAGACCTCTATTTTTAAGAGTAGGTCATATAAGTATATCTAATTTAATGGAATTTAACATTTGGAGGTACAACATGGGGAATGTTGAAAAATTGGCAAGTCTTCTAATAGAAGAACCGAAAAGAGAGCAGTTATTTCCTTTATTTGAAGAAGTGTTTGAAATTACAACTCAAACATTGAATGATTTTTCGGATAAAGGGTATTGGGATGATACATATAAAGCTTTATCATTTTTACAAGAAGATAAAGTGATTGCAAATGTTGCGGCATTTTCACTCCCATTATTAATTAATGGAGAAAAAATAAATGCGGCGGGTATTCAATCAGTAATGACACATCCTAATTTCCGTAGACAAGGGCTAATGACACAATTAATGGGTAAAATGATAGAAGAAATCGATAAGAAATGTGAATGTGCATTATTGTTTACGGAAAAACCGGAACTATATACAGCGTTTGGATTTAAAGTTGTGCAGGAATATTTGATGACTATACCATACGATAAAAACAATAATAACGATTCACTACTTAAAAAATTAGATTACTATAATGTAGAGAATAGACAGTTAATACATGAAACTATTGATAGTGGCCAAAGACTTTCAAATAATTTTTCAACTTTAAACTTCCATCCTTCATTTTATTTGAATATGTATGACTCGGAATGGAATGAGAAATTGTATTATTCAGAGAAACTAGATGCTTTAATCGTTTATGAAGTAGACAATGAAAAGTTGAAATTATTTGGAGTATTTGCGCCAATACTTCCGGTTTTAGATGAATTATGTGGAGAAATCAATGAAAGGTTTACGGAAATCGAATTTTATTTTTCTCCAGATCAATTAGGGGTTGAGGATGTACAGTTTACAGAAGTACAGTCTAGCAAGTATTTAATGGTTCGAAGTGATAAAGAGTTAGATTTTAAAGGTTATAAATTCCCAGTATTAGCGGAGTTTTAAATGTCTATATAAATGCTTTATTATGGAGGAGCTATGAATATATCGTATATACCAGAACATATTGAGCAACTCACTATAATGAATGTACCTGAATACTATAAAATTAATGATAATCATGCGTTTATTGTCCGTTCGAAAGCAGAAACTGATTTTTGGCTTAAAACACATTATGGTTTTGAAGTAATGAATGGCCATGTATTTTATAATGAGATGATGACAGACTTTCAAGCTGAAGTTCAGTTACGTATGAATCCAAATTCAAAATTCGATCAAGCAGGTCTTTTTGTTATGATTTCGGAGAACTGTTGGCTAAAAACATCTTTAGAATATATCCCTGAAGGGCCATCTCACTTAGGTGCTGTCGTAACGAATAATGGATATTCTGACTGGTCAACGCAAGATTATCCAACTGAAGCAGCTAAGCAACAACTTCGTTTTCGAATTATTCGAAAAAGCGGTGATTATACAATATATGTGAAAAAGGGCCATCAATGGGAACAAATAAGAATCGCTCATTTAATGGAGGATATAGGGAAGGAGCCTGTTAAAATAGGTTTTTACACGTGTAGTCCTTCTAAAAATAAGGGATTTGAGACTGAGTTTTTACATTTTACAATTGAAGAAATATAGATGAAAAACCGTATTCTTTTCATTAAGAATGCGGTTTTTGTATTTATATAATATAAAGCACATTTATTGACTAGAAAGTCATTAATACTTATCATTTAATAATGTTAAATATTAATTTACATAATATAATAGAAGTAATAAAGAAATTACAAAATATATAGCTTAAATAAGGAGGGATATGAATTATTCAGTGGTAATTTCATGGGAAAAGGAGATTATGTATGAAATCATTTCGTAAGTTATTACAGTATTTAAAACCATACATGTTCTTCGCTATTATTGGGCCGCTATTTATGGTACTTGAGGTTGCGATGGACTTAATTCAACCGACTATTATGCAACATATCATTGATGTTGGGATTGCAAATCGGGATTTAAATTATGTAATAAAAATGGGGCTTCTTATGATAGGAGCAGCAGCACTCGGTTTAGTTGGAGGGCTTGGGTGTATGATGTATTCTACAAAAGCAGCTGTTAATTTCGCTACAGACATACGAAAAGATGTGTTTGCGAAAATAGAAACATTTTCTAGTAATAATCGGGACTCATTTGGAACAGGTAAATTATTAACGATCGTGACAAATGATATCACTTCCATTCAATCGGCAATGACGATGACATTACGTGTTCTCGTTCGTGGTCCACTGTTATTTATCGGAAGTATAATTATTGTTTTTGTAACAGCGCGAGAGTTATTTCCAATATTACTTGTAGTTGTTCCGATTTTATTACTTGCGATTATTTTAATTGCAAGTAAAGCAAGTGGTACATTTAAAAAGGTGCAAGAGGCATTAGACAAAGTGAATACAAAGCTACAAGAAAATTTATCTGGTGTGCGTGTTATAAAAGCGTATGTAAGACAAAAATACGAAATCGCTCAATTTGGAAATGTAAATACAAATTTAACGAAGATAAATATTCGAGCTGTGCAACTTATTTCTTTAATGATGCCAATCATTATGCTAGTTGTAAGTGGCGGGATTGTCGCAACATTATGGATTGGTGGAGAAAAAGTATTCGATGGAACGCTTCAAGTAGGAGCGATTTTGGCATTTATTAATTACTTGAATATCATTTTAATGTCACTTATGTCGATTAGCATGGTATTTATTCAAATTGCGCGAGCTTTTCCATCTGCGGATCGTGTACAGCAAGTGTTAAATACCGAGGTTGATATTATAAGCGAAGCGTATGCGATCGAACCTGAGAAAATTGAAGGAAATATCGAATTTAAAAATGTTAGTTATAGCTATACGAAAAATAATGAATACGTTTTAAAAGATATTTCGTTTAGCATACAAAAAGGTGAAAAAGTAGGGATTATTGGATCAACTGGAAGTGGTAAATCTACCTTAGCGAAACTGTTACCACGTCTATATGATGTGGATCATGGTGAAATATGTATAGATGGAATAGATGTTAAAAAATATGATTTGCAAAAACTCCGTGCTTCAATAGGGTTTGTACCTCAGAAGGCGTTGTTGTTCTCAGGCAGTATAGAAGAAAATTTACGTTATGGTAAAGAAGATGCAACACATGACGAGCTGGAAGTAGCAGCTGCATCAGCTTGTGCGACTGAGTTTATCAATAAGCTGGAAGAATCTTATCAATATAATTTAACACAAGGCGCGACAAATCTATCAGGTGGACAAAAACAACGTGTATCAATTGCAAGGGCACTTGTGAGAAAGCCACCGATTCTCATATTAGATGATTCTACATCAGCAGTTGATGCAAAATCAGAGGCTACCATTCAAACAGCTTTAAAAACAAAATATAAAGGCACAACGACTTTATTAATTGCGTCCAAAATTTCTTCCATAATGGATGCGGATAAAATACTTGTATTAGATAATGGTGAATTAGTTGGCAATGGTACACATGAACAATTGTTAGAACAAAGTGAGGTTTATCAGGAAATTTATCTTTCCCAAGGTGGTAATTTGGATAAAGAAGGTGGGGAAGAACATGCGTAATTTTCAAGGGCAATTTGCTAATAAAGGTGGACGAAACACCCCAAAGATGGGAAAAGCTAAAAATGCTCAAGGAACTGTAATGCGGGTATGGAACTATATGGGCTATCAAAAAGCTGCTCTTATGTTTGTTATATTTCTAGTCGTTGTTACTACATTACTTGGATTATTAGGTCCATATTTTATGGGAGTCATTATAGATCAATATATTGTACCGAAAGATTTAAGTGGTACAGCAAGAATGTGTATGTTACTTATCGCGATTTATGGTGTAACTGTACTTTTAACATGGTTACAAACGTTTGTCATGATTAACGTTGCATTAAAAACAATTCAAAAAATACGACAAGATATTTTTGAGAAAATCCAAACGCTTTCTTTACGGTTCTTTGACGTGCGTTCTCAAGGTGATTTAATGAGCCGTGTGACAAATGATATAGATAATTTGAATCAAGCTTTGACACAAAGCGTTGTACAAATTATTTCATCAGCATTAACTTTTATAGGTGTAACGATTGCAATGTTCGCCTTAAATTGGATTTTAGCAATTGTAACTTTAATTACAGTACCTATTATGTTTTACGTTACAAAAAAACTAGTTGCATATAGTGGTAAAAACTTTGCGAAGCGTCAAAAAGATTTAGGTGAATTAAATGGATTTATTGAGGAAGCAATTACAGGTGCGGATGTTACAACGTTGTACGGAAAAGAAAAAGAAACTGTACAAAATTTCAATAAAATTAATGAACAGCTAAGAGTTTCAGCTACGAAGGCTGATACATTTTCAGCTTTTATTTTTCCAAGTATGAACTTTATTAATAACTTAGGTATGGGGCTTGTCATTGGGACTGGATCAGTTATGGTCTTAAACGGAATGACAACAGTAGGAGTTATTGCGGCTTTTATTAATTATTCTCGTCAATTCTCAAGACCGCTAAGTCAATTTGCGACTTTAATGAATACAATTCAAGCGGCAGTTGCTGGTGGAGAACGTGTTTTTGAGATTATGGATGAGGTACCAGAAATTCAAAATAAAAAAGACGCATTTGTTGTACAAAATTTACAAGGGCATGTTGTACTTGAGAATGTTTCATTTGGCTACGCAGAAAATAAAACGATTTTAAAAGAAGTAAGTCTTAAAGCGCAGCCAGGAGAGACAATTGCTTTAGTTGGTCCGACTGGATCAGGGAAAACAACAATCATTAATTTGTTAACTCGTTTTTACGATATACAGCAAGGACAAATTCATATTGATGGAAAAGATATAAAAGATTATGATATTAATTCTTTACGAAGTAAAATAGGAGTAGTTTTACAGGATACGTATTTATTTGCAGGTTCGATTATGGATAATATACGTTATGGACGCTTAGATGCTAGTGATGAAGAAGTCATCACTGCAGCTAAGGCAGCATCTGCACATTCTTTTATTAAGCATTTGCCAAATCAATATGAAACAGAAATTGCTTCAGAAGGATCGAATTTAAGTCAAGGACAAAAACAACTTCTTGCGATTGCACGAGCAATCTTAGCAGATGCAGATATATTAATTCTCGATGAAGCGACATCTAATATTGACACAAGAACAGAATTACAAATACAAGCAGGACTAAATAATTTAATGAGAGGTCGCACAAGTTTTGTGATCGCTCATCGACTTAAAACAATTGAAAAAGCAGATCAAATCCTTGTTATAAAGGATGGAAGAATTTTAGAAAGAGGGAATCATGAATCTCTCATGGAAGATAAAGGGTTTTATTTTGATTTATATACGAGTCAGTTTAAAATTTAATATAAAAAATGAGGTTTCTCTAGAAAAGAGAAGCCTCATTTTTTATATTTGTAAATTTTATGAATCACTTTTCTAACCAAATTAATTATCCGACCTGAAAAATACTTATACTTGCAGATACATTTGTTAAAGAGCCACCATCACTATTTGAGAGAGTGATAGTACCTGCTGAAGAGGTGTTATTTATTAAAGTCAATGTTGAAGGAACAATTGTTACGGTAAAAGCAGCAGTACCTTGATTGATTGTATGGGGTGACCCCGTACCAAAACGTCCACCTGGAATTGGTGTACCATTAAGTGCAAAGGAGTATTGGTTTTCGCGAGAAGCTTGTAATTGAAACTCTGCTACATATGTTCCTAGTGTATTAATTATAATATTTCCAGTACCTGTGATGTGACTAAGGGCAGTTCCTGTTATAGGTCCATTTGTGTTAAAAGTAACACTACTTCCCACTGCGATTGATTGGTTAGTAGTATCAAAAACATATAGATAGTTTGTTAATCCTACACTAGCCGCCCCGGTAGGCCCGGTAGAGCCGGTATGTCCAGTAGAACCAGTAGGTCCAGTGGAACCGGTAGAACCAGTAGGTCCAGTGGAACCGGTAGAACCAGTAGGTCCAGTGGAACCGATAGAACCAGTAGGTCCAGTGGAACCGGTAGAACCAGTGGAACCGGTAGAGCCAGTGGGACCAGTAGGCCCGGTAGAGCCAGTGGAGGCAGTAGGGCCGGTAGAGCCAGTAGAACCGGTAGAGCCAGTAGGCCCGGTAGAGCCAGTGGGACCAGTAGAGCCAGTAGCGCCAGTGGAACCGGTAGAACCAGTGGAGCCAGTAGCGCCCGTAGCTCCAGTAGGAGAATGTGGGAGAATAATACGGTTAATATCTAAAAGTGAAAAGTTAATGAACATATCTTTGTTTTGATAATCTATCAAAATCACCTCACTAGCATGTTTAAAGAAATAGTAAAGTAATAATTTTTATAGGTATTTCATTTCTATATTATTAATGCAATTTATTTTGGGAATAATAAATTGCTATCGTGACTGTAGGGGTTAATTTTTAATATAGCCCTTATTTAAAGATAAAGAGCGCTGTTAATGGCGCTCTGAGACAAGTTTCATGTTGAAAAAAGGAATCGAGGATATTATGTGCATACTATTTTAGAATGTTGTAGATTTTTAATTGGAAATAAAAAAATCTTATAAAAATTTGTATTATTAGATAGTCACTATACAATAAAATATGCTTGTTTGATATAAATGTGTGTCAAATTTGCCAAAATATATTTTGGCATGCATAAGAAAATTAAAATGCTTTGTTAGTAAATACTAGCGGCTTCAGTGACAGATGGTAGAAAGAGTTTACGTGGTATTGTAATAATCTCAAGCACTATTTGCGTTGAATATAGGAGTATTTGAGTTGAATCTAAAGCGAGTGTTAAAAGTATTATGAAGCTTGTAAGAATTACAAAGCTACCCCAAAAGAAACTTTTTGAAGTGTTGCGGAAATCTTTTATTAAGGAAAAGAAAGAAAAAAATATGGCAACAATAAGAATGAAAATTTTATACTTATCAGACATTATAACCCTCCCGAAGAACAGTAACTTATATTATACCGTATTTTTCAATATTATTATAAGAAGATTTTAAAGTGAATAATAAGTAAAAATAAAACCATAACCATAACCATAACCATAACTTAAAACATTTGTTTTGGTTCTATTATTTGAGTTCTTTGTTTTAGAAGGTATATAATCTAGAGTTGAAAATTCCCCAAAGGAATTACCATTTTTTATTTCTGATCCAACATCAGGTGCTTAATGAAATGGTATGAAAGATTATAGGCTGGTGATACGAGATTAAATAAGAGGAATCTGCGTGCAGCAAGAGTCCCAGCTCAGATTTCTACTAGAGAAAAGTAGTTAGTTGGGGTAGGTAGATTAAAAAAACGGATGGATGTGGAAACTAAATATTCATGACATTAAGGATAAAGGTCGGGAAATATAATTTGGTATTCTGGGAATAACCGGAGGTCCGTAGTTAAAGTTGCATAGAATTTGTATTTTGTTTCTAATTTTTCAATTGTTGTTAAGTGATGAGAACCTAATCCGCGTCGTACACTATGTTGAGAAAGAGTTGGCCCAATTTGTAATTTTCGTTTTTTCATTGCATCGTTCCATGGACTATAAAAAAATTTAAAAATAAAAGCAGGTCCTATGTAAATGCTATAAGGATAATGCGAACCATGTCTCCCGACTCTATAGTTCCCGTGCGAATTATTGTGAATTAATCTACCGTTAAGATATAGTTGATTTGGATTAGGTTGAATTATTATGCCGTGATAACGTTGTTTAACAAGCGGAGAACTATATCTTGGATTAGTGTAGCCATGAGTCGGTTCATCAATCATCATAATCATTCTTATTGAAAACATATTGCCGCCCATAGTGTTAAGTGATTTGAAAAATTGTTCTTTATTATAACAGCATAGGAATTCTGTCGTATTTAATACCATTTTCCATCCTGTAAGTTCTCTTTCAATTTCCATAACTTCTTGATCAACTAAATAAGCATCAAATTCGAGTGATTTTGAGTTTCGTATTTCCCAATTAGGAGCGAATATTTTACAGATTTCAACTGACCGATCAGTGGATCCACGGTTAATAAGAATGCCGTGATCAAATAGCTTTGTATGGTGCATTAACCACCATGGAAGTAAATATTCTTCATTGTAAAAATGAGAAATTAAAGTAGTCTTAATCAAAATCACCTCCGTATTTAACCTGCTTCTTATTTAATATGATATGGAAGGAAACCTATTGTTAGAAGGTTTCCTCTTAAAAGTTTTAAAACATATAGGGTATGTGGATGGATTAGTATATAAAGTAGTCTGATTGATGAAGAGTGGTATTAAAAAGTGCAAAATCTAAAATGAGCATCGAATTAGTGTATAACGATTGAAACGGCACTGAAAACTAATAAAACGGCCATAATGATGTTAAATAATTGGTTATGTTTCACTAATAATTTTTGGAATATTGAACCAAATAAACTCCAACTAAATGTACTCATTAAACCGACTACACCTAAAAATAATGAAAAAAGTATAAAACTTGAATATGAATTGTAGTAAGGGATTATGAAAGTCGATACTACAGTCAGTCCGAATAATATCCCTTTAGGATTAACGAATTGAAGAGAAATCCCCACAGTGAATAAGTTTTTATTATCTTTTTCAACGGGATTCGTACTGCTTTTACTAGTAAGTATTTTAATAGCTAAATATAACATATACGCTACACCTAAAATTTTTAAAGGGAATTCGATTATGGGTAAGATATTAAGTAGTACAACATTAAAGAAACTACATAAAGAAGTGAGGATGAAAAAACCAAAAGCTACTCCGAAGCAAAACTTCATGCTCCTTTTTAATCCGTGTTGATTTGCGTATGTCATCGCTAAAAAATTGTTAGGGCCGGGTGTGAAGCTACTTATAAAAACAAATAATAAAAAAGAAAATATAGGCATTTGAAAACCCCCTAATTATTTGTGTGTGTTATAATGACCGAAAAGAACAATATAACGAGTGCTTTTTATTATACATAACGGTCGTTATATTGTATATAGTGTGGGAGTGTTTTTTATGGAAGAAATTCAACTTATACTGGCGAAAAATTTAAAAACTATACGAGAAAAAGAAAAAATAAGTTTGGAAAAAGTTTCCCAATTAACAGGTGTGAGTAAAACGATGATTGGACAAATTGAAAGAGGAGAATCAAGCCCGACACTAACAACAATATGGAAGATTGCAAATGGTTTGAAAGTTTCTTTTACCTCTTTAATCAACAATCCTCAGCCTGATACGAAAGTGATCTTAAGAAAAGATATTCAAGCATTGTCTGAAGACAATGGAAAATATAAAGTGTATCCTTCTTTTCCTTTTCAAGATGATAGACATTTTGAAATGTATACAGTAGAAATAGAAACAGAAGGGAAATTAAGTTCAGAAGGGCATAAAGAAGGCGCAGAAGAATTTATTACGGTATTTGAAGGTGAATTGACAGTAGAAGTGAATAACTGTCAATATACATTAAATAGTGGAGATTCAATTCGTTTTAAGGCCGATAGATCACACTCTTATCATAATTTAGGGGAATCTTTGACTCGATTAAGCATGACAATTTATTATCCAACTGCATAAGTGTGCATTTATAGTAATAAAAGATAAAACCATCTATAAGAGATGGTTTTTATTTTTTATCACTCACAAAAAAAGACACTCATCTGAGTGTCAACATAGTATTGCTCTCGCGTATAGGATTGGAGTATGTTTCTCAAATACGTATTGAGATGGTTCGTAAAAGAGAAACTATCTTCATATTTAATGTAACATCGGTGGAAGTCAGTGTAAATTGATAATATATATACGGAAAATTTAGTATAGATAGTTTCTACTATAAATATAGTGCAATTTGTTCTTTAATGCACCATCACTTTTATGAAATAATGGGGAGGTTCTTATTATGACAGACTTAGTATTTAATAATGTTTATTAGAAAAAGAATGAATCATTTTTTAATCGATTCGTATAATTGTTAGAGAGGCACCTGTTGAACCACTTCCAACCAAATTAACGATGGATAATACGCCGAATAATTGAAGTGAAATTGTATTACCGGCAATTAAATTAGTAATTAAATTATTGTTATAATTTGAAGTTGATATAGCGGGAGAAAAAATAGAACCAGGAAGTGGAGTAGAAGCGTTTAATAGTAGTCTTGTTCCAGCGAGTAGAGCAGTGGTCGTATTAACTTGATAGGTTAAATAATATCTTCCGGTTACAGGGATTGTAAATATATCGTTTGAGGCGTTAACTGTAAAATTACCGAGGCTTTGGTTATTAGAAAGAGGAATATTAGTTACACCTAATATCACAGAGATGGGACCACCTAATGTATTATTAGCGAACATAGAGTTTGTTGTAACTATTGACCCAGTACTTCCGGTAGGTCCAGTAAGTCTGTATGGAAGAATAATTTCAAGAGCCATTGATACTAGTTCTTCTATTCTTTTTTCATTTTTATCTTGAATTTAAATCACCTCATTTTTAAATTAGAGTGCAATAAGTTTCGTGTTTTTGGAATGGAACTATCATTTTATTATATTAATAGTAGTAGTTAAAGCAACGGTAAAATGTTTAATAAATGTATGAATCATTTGGAAAGAAAAAAGAATAGTTATGAAAGTATTCCTTAATAATAGACTCATACTTATGTAAGTTAATTAAAAATATGTGGAATGAGGTATTAAATTGAAGCGGAATGATAAATTATCAATAAATAAAGGTAAGATAGAACCTGAGAATATTGGTCCTACATTTCCAGCTCTTCCACCAATATATATTCCAACAGGA
>NZ_FNUW01000017.1:86172-114114 GCF_900108285.1 Bacillus sp. ok061
GGAACAACGGGAGCAACAGGAGAAACGGGAGCAACAGGTCCTACTGGGGGGATTGGCCCCATAACTACAACTAATTTGTTATATTACACTTTTTCAGATGGAGAGAAACTTATATATACAGATGCAGATGGCATAGCTCAATATGGTACAACGAATATACTATCACCTAGTGAGGTTTCATATATAAATTTGTTTATCAATGGAATTTTGCAACCACAACCACTCTATGAAGTTAGTACTGGTAAACTAACTTTATTGGATAACCAACCACCATCGCAAGGTTCTTCAATTATTTTACAATTTATTATTATTAATTAAAAAAGACAGATTCTTAATGAAAAAAGGAATCTGTCTTTTTTGTTCTGAATTACATTGTTTAACATTAAGTGACGATAAATTCAATTGTAATTGGAATTCCGCCGTCTAATGCATCCCCACCAGGAATTGTAATAGCACCAGTAGGACCAGTAGTAACACTGGAGTTCACGCTTGGTTGAAGAATACCGTTCACATATAAGTTGTAATACGTGAAAGTCGGAAAAGCGGTTGCAGTAGTACCCGCATCGTTTAAACAAGCTGTGGCAGCAATTGCAAAAGCTGCACCTGTACCTGTGCCGGCTCCTAGTGTAGATGTAAATCTTCTAGATGCCATAAATGGTTGAATGATAGGCAATTAATTTTCACTCCTTACAATATTTTATTAGAACGAAGTATAAAATAACTTGTCCACTATATTGTATGAGAGTTTTTTATAATAGAAACGGCTTCACCTTTATAAGGTGAGCCCAATTTTAGTAAAGAAATGTTCTTTATTTATATGAAAAAATGATGTTGTTACTTGGGGAGTATATGTTAATCGTAAATTCGGTTTTTGTATTCAAATTAAAATGTGTCTTTGGACCTAAGAGATAAACGTGGAAAAATAAAATAAACTCTTAAGTTTAGGTATTTAATCTAAGCAGTCAATTATTAAAAACATATAATTAATATGTGAGTCATGAACATAATTAAATTACGTTTTCAAGTTTGATTATAATTCATGTTTCCTATTTTAAGAGAAACATATAACTTAACTACTTTTTTCAATCGCATCTTTTATAGTACTTAGAATAGGAAAACACTCAACTATAAGAAAAGTAAGGAGGAAATAAATGAAACATAATGATTGTTTTGATCATAATAACTGCAATCCGATTGTTTTTTCAGCAGATTGTTGTAAAAATCCACAGTCAGTTCCTATTACTAGAGAACAATTAAGTCAATTAATTACTTTACTAAATTCATTAGTATCAGCTATTTCAGCATTTTTTGCAAATCCAAGTAATGCAAACAGATTAGTGTTACTCGATTTATTTAATCAATTTTTAATTTTCTTAAATTCCTTATTACCTTCTCCAGAAGTTAATTTTTTGAAACAATTAACTCAAAGTATTATAGTTTTATTACAATCTCCAGCACCTAATTTAGGACAATTGTCAACATTATTGCAACAATTTTATAGCGCCCTTGCACAATTCTTCTTCGCTTTAGATCTTATCCCTATATCCTGCAACTCAAATGTTGATTCTGCAACTTTACAACTTCTTTTTAATTTATTAATTCAATTAATCAATGCTACTCCAGGGGCGACAGGTCCAACAGGTCCAACAGGTCCAACAGGTCCAACAGGTCCAACAGGTCCAGCAGGAACCGGAGCAGGTCCAACGGGAGCAACGGGAGCAACAGGAGCAACAGGCCCAACAGGAGCGACAGGTCCAGCAGGTACTGGTGGAGTAACAGGAGCAACAGGCCCAACGGGAGCAACAGGTTTAACAGGTTTAACAGGTTTAACAGGTTTAACAGGAGCAACAGGTTTAACAGGAGCAACAGGTTTAACAGGAGCGACAGGTCCAACAGGAGCGACAGGTCCAACAGGAGCAACAGGTCCAACAGGTCCAACAGGCCCAACAGGAGCAACGGGCTTAACAGGAGCAACTGGTGCGACTGGTGGCGGAGCTATTATTCCGTTTGCTTCCGGTACAACACCATCTGCGTTAGTTAACGCGTTAATAGCTAATACAGGAACTCTTCTTGGATTTGGATTTAGTCAGCCTGGTGTAGCTTTAACTGGTGGAACAAGTATCACATTAGCATTAGGTATAGGTGATTATGCATTTGTAGCACCACGAGCAGGAACTATTACTTCATTAGCAGGTTTCTTTAGTGCAACAGCTGCATTAGCTCCACTATCACCTGTTCAAGTGCAGATACAAATATTAACTGCACCTGCAGCAAGTAATACGTTTACAGTACAAGGCGCACCTCTATTATTAACACCAGCATTTGCCGCAATAGCGATTGGTTCTACAGCATCAGGGATCATAGCTGAAGCTATTCCAGTAGCAGCCGGGGATAAAGTATTATTATACGTTTCATTAACAGCAGCAAGTCCAATAGCTGCAGTTGCTGGATTTGTAAGTGCAGGTATTAATATCGTTTAATTTGTTACAATGTTTAGTAGGAAATTAAACAGGGGTTTGTATATAGTCCTTCCTAATAAATTTAGGAAGGACTATATTTTTTGGGGAAATAAGTAATAAATTAATTGAAAAATTACTCTTTGTTAAGTTCGTATAAAAAAGTATAATGTACCCTTTCTTAATTTAAAGAATAAGTTATGTAATTTAAAAAATTCCTGATCAGCAAAAAAAGATGAATTCTTTAAAGAAAGAATTCATCCATAAAATAAACTATTTATTTTTATTGCAGTTACATCCTTTTTTCTTTACATAGCCTTGCTCGGCTAAGTCTCTTTGCGATTGGGAATTGGAAGATTGGGAATTGGAAGATTGAGAGGATGCTGAAGAGCTACTATTTTTATTATAAGAGTAGTTTTTTCGATAGTTATAATTACTCATAGTACTATCACCTCCAATTTAATATATAAATATTATATGTATGTACACTATCAATTGTTACTATTATTAATAGGAAGAGAAGATACAATAAAAAAATCTCCTCGGTATTTTCCTAGGAGATAAATGATTAATGTTTTGAAAATTCACAAATTAATAACCCCAGTACAGAGGAAAGTAATAAGAATCTTGGCGATAGGGATTAGGCTGTTGAGTGAGGGGGTGGGTTGGATAATTTTTCATTTCACGGTTTTGATTGCAGTTTGCCGGAGGACCAATTACAGTAGTTGATTGAATAGGAGAAACCGCTTGTTTCCATTGCTGTTCATTGAGGCAGTAAGTATGGGCCATCATATGAGCCGGAGTTAATCTTAAAATGTCAGAACCGAAAATAACTTCTGGCGCTGGGGCATTGAAAATAGCTAATAAATGAGTATTATCTGCTGTAGCAATTTCATAATGCCACCACGCTTGTGGAATGTTGGCAACTTGCCCCGGTTTTATCGGTAAGTTTAATATTTGATTCGTAAATGGATTAAGTAAAGAAACAACAGCAGACCCTGAAATACAATAAACAAGTTCAGCTGCATTTTGATGAATATGTGGTTCTACAACATTTCCTGTACTTAAATAAATATCTAATAAAGAAGTATTTTCTAAAGTATTTAATTGTTTAATGCCAAGTACATTTATATAATTTTGGGCATCTTTCCGAAAAAAATTACTTTTATTTACATCATAAGTAAAATTAGTTGAGGGGGAGGTATAGTCGATGTTGGCAGTCAATTGTATTACCCGCCTTTCTATAGGTAAGTTAGGTTACAAAATTAGGATATGTGTCTAGTCTTTGTTTTGTGCTGTTGTCGATAGCTTAATAAATTCACTTATTCCATAAAGAATAAGGTATTAAGATTAAACTATATTCGTATTCCCATTCATACTTTGGATTGATGGAAAAAAGTAATGAAAATGTTAACTTAAAATTACATCAATCATTTATAAGGAGTGAATGTTCATGTCATTTAGTGAAATGATTAGAAATGAAGTACTCAGCTGGGCGGGTGTTTCTGAAAAACCGCATCGATTTGGTGGTATTGAAATAAATTATGGTAAGAAAGAACTTGGCCATCTTCATGGTGATAAATTAGCTGATTTACCATTTCCGAAGTTAAAGCGAGATGAATTAGTGAAGCAGGGATTGGTAAAACCACATCACGTATTACCTGAATCAGGATGGATTAGTTATTATATAAAGAGTGAAGAGGATATTCCGTTTGCAATTGAGTTATTTCGTATGCAATATGACCGAATTAAAAAGTAATGAAATATAGTAGGGTAATAAAAATTTATTTTCATGTCACATCCCTCCTTAATCGTTCGTCTTGTATGTAGAACGATAAGGAGGGATTTTATTATGAATACATTTGATATAGCAATTGTTGGCGGTGGGCTTGCTGGATTAACAGCATCTATATATTTAGCGAAAGCTGGAAGGAAAGTAATTGTATTAGAAAAGTCCAGTCAATTCGGTGGCCGAGGGATGACTATAAATAAAAATGGAATCTGCATGAATCTTGGTGCACATGCTTTATATAGAGGCGGGGCAGCGTTTATAACTTTTAATGAGCTCGGTATGAATCTTCCAGGTGGAATACCATCTACAAAAGCACATGGTATATGGAAAGGGGATATATTCACCATCCCAACAGATTTTCGCTCAATTTTATCAACGCCACTACTTTCGTGGTCTGCAAAAGTACAATTCTCACGTCTTATGATTCGTTTAGGAAATTTAGATGTAGGAGAAGTTCCAAAAATGAGTCTAACTACATGGGCAGAAAATGAAATAAAAGATCCAATGGTTCGCAATATATTTTATGCGCTATGCCGGACAACAACATATACGTTTGCTCCTACAATACAATTAGCATCATCTGTACTAAAGCAAATACAGCTTTCTATAAAAGAAGGAGTGCTTTATGTAGATGGTGGTTGGGAAACGATAATAACAAAATTAAGAGATTTAGCGAATGATGTCGGGGTGCAATTTTTGGCTAAAAAGCATGTTTTGGAAATAGAGCATTACGAAGATAAACAAAGAATACATTGTGTTGATGATGAGGTTTTTGAAGTAGATACAGTCATCGTGACGACTCCGCCGAAAGAAGCTTGTAAAATAATAAAAGGTGCAGAAGGAACAAGTTTGCATAGATGGAGTGAACAATCGGTACCGGTTACTGTTGCTGCATTAGATATTGGCTTGAGACAATTACCCAATCCTACACATCAATTTGTATTAGGATTAGATCAACCTATATTTTTCACAAATCAATCAAGAGCAGCTAAGTTAAGTGAAGATGGATCAATTGCAGTGAGTCTAATTAAGTACCATAATCCAGTGCTAGCGATGAATCATATTCATGAAGATAAAGAACAGTTGGAAAGTACGATGGAGTTGTTACATCCAAATTGGAAAAGAGAAATTGTTGCACAGCAATATTTACCGAAAATAATAGTAGTACATGATTTTCCTCATATTGACCGTGTTGAAAAACCGGGCCCAAATATACCTGAAATGCCAGGTGTTTATGTTGCAGGAGATTGGGCAGGGCATGATGAAATATTAGCTGATGCTGCGGTAGTAAGTGGGAAACGTGCAGCGTTACACATTTTAAAGCAACATGAAAGTGAGGCAGTTCATCATGGAAACGGAGCAGTTATATGAAGCGTATCAACCATTATTATTTTCGTTAGCATACAGAATCCTTGGGAGTGTTATGGATGCTGAGGATATCGTTCAGGATGTATTCATCTCGCTAAATAATATAGAAAATCCTCAATCTATAGAAAATATGAAAGCATATTTATGTAAGATGGCGACAAATCGTTCAATTGATAAATTACGATCGGCAGTGCATAAACGTAACGTGTATGTAGGGATGTGGTTACCAGAGCCACTTGTAGAAGAGAGTAATGAGCCATCAAAGTCATTTATAATGAAAGAATCCCTTTCCACCGCATATTTATTACTTTTACAACAACTATCTGAGGTGGAAAGGATTGTTTTCATATTAAGAGAGGTTTTCAGTTATGAATACGAAGAAATAGCTTCAATTGTTGATAAGAGTAGTGTGAACTGCAGGAAGATCTTTCAACGTGCACGAAAAAGCATTTTGGAGAAACCGAAGCAATCAAAATTAAGCAGGGAGAAAATGGCTTCTTATGTTGAAAAGTTTGTATCATCATTACAGTGTGGGGATGCGGAAGGTATGTTAGAAGTATTAAAAACAGATGCTATACTCAAAGCTGATGGTGGTGGTAAAGTTACGACTGCGATTAATCCGATTTATTCTGCGGATCGAATTATACGTTTGTTCTTTGGGATTGCACAACGATTGACAGAAGAGTACACCGTTGATTTCAAAATGGTAAATGGTATACCGGGAGTTATAGTTACAATAAATAATAAAGTAACTTATGTTCTTTCGTTTGCATTTGAGGATGAGAAAATTTCAAATATTTATATGATGGTTAATCCTGAAAAACTTATGCATTTAAATGTAAAAATATAAAAAAGCGCATTTCTTCAGAAATGCGTTTTTTATTATTT
Source organism: Bacillus sp. ok061 (assembly GCF_900108285.1). Lineage (NCBI taxonomy): Bacteria > Bacillati > Bacillota > Bacilli > Caryophanales > Bacillaceae > Bacillus > Bacillus sp. ok061. The sequence continues at coordinate 92,677 of NZ_FNUW01000017.1, forward strand.
TTCTAACATTTCAAGAGGTACATCTTTTTCGCCAGCTACCTCAAATTTAATTTCCCCGTCTTCTTCATAAATACGTGTAATAATCGGTATAGTAATCATTAATTTTTTATGCTGCTTTCGTTTTCGAGCAGCATCTAAGCTAATCACGTTCATTTGTAAGCATCCTTTCTTCTGGAAATATATAAACAAAGAAAATGCGTCCGAAAAGGGCGCTTAATTGAATTTGAAATACCGATTCATTTAAATGGGGTTTATATAATTTAATAACTGCAATTTTAATATGAAATAATATGAATGGAATAATTGCACGTAGAAATTAACTTTACCAAAAAACGAAACAATATGCTATAAAAAATTATAAATCTTTGTCATATAACAGGAAAAAGGTTTTTGTTTCGCATATAATAAAAAGTAGACGGGCAGCAAGAGCTTTTTCATCATATTGCTTGGAAAGGCGATGAAAAGAATGGATACAGTAGATTCATTATTATTGCAACTTGAACAATATGGAGAAGAGCATGATCGAAATAAAAAAACAAGGGAAGAAAAATTACGGAATGTTTCTCGTGAGATGGGGCAATTTTTATCAATTTTAGTAAAAGGGTGTAATGCAAAAAACATCTTAGAAATTGGAACTTCTAATGGTTATTCTACATTGTGGCTAGCTAATGCGGTAGAAGAAACAAATGGAAATGTAACGACTGTAGAGCTTTCTTCAGAACGAGTTGGAGAGGCACTTGTCAATTTTGAAAAGGCAAACCTGTTACAAAGAATCGATATTCATAATCAAGAAGCCGGGGCATTTTTAGATTCGCAATTAGATCATTCATTTGATTTTATTTTCCTAGATTCAGAGCGTACGCAATACATGTGGTGGTTTGAGCATATAAAACGTATGTTACAACCAAAAGGTTTTCTTGTTGTTGATAATGCAACTTCTCATGCGAGTGAATTAGGTGAGTTTATAAAAATGATTGAAGAAGATGATACGTTTGAAACGTTGTTATTAGCGTTTCAAAAGGGAGCATTTGTAGCTCGCAAAAATAAATAAAAGTGAGCGTAATAGAATTATCACATTGAAAACGGGTGAATGTCAAAAGATTGAGTGTAGCACGATTGAAAGAACGTAAATTATTTAGGAAATATATGAAGAATCCGCCTTCAGCATGTAGTTCTCTAGGTCTTAAGTCTGAGGAAAATTATGTTGATTACAGGTATACTTATAGTAAGAAACAGGGAATGACTGCATTAACAGACATTTCTAAAAAAATCGATTTCAAGCAGTCAGAATGTATATGAAATACGATATAATTGATGAAATATAGTGCATATAAATTCGCACATATAAATAAAGGAGCGATTTTGTTGACTGAACTCGAGAAAAAAGAACCTGTATCCATTGTGAAAGATAATAATGTAGAAGTAGTAGTTGATACAGTTATAAAAGATGAAGAATTAGAGGAACTAAATAAAGAAGCTGATCTTTATGTACAAAAGTTAAATAGCGAGCAAAATACTGATTTATCAAAAGTATTGTCTCAGCTAGGAGATTTAGGGGATAAAGAGCAACAAGCAGCAGGACAAACGTTATCAGCTTTAAAACGCCCTGTAACAGCGATGATGAATGGGAAAAATGAAGAAATTCCAAATACATTATTAGAATTACGAAAAGTGGTATCAGAGCTTGATCCCAATTCACTTAAAGCAAGTGGTATGAAGAAAATAATGTTTAAAGTATTCAAGAAAAATCCACTTGAAACATACGTGCATAAATACCAATCTATAGATAAACAAATCGAGGAAATTATTAGATCCCTCCTAATTGGTCGTGATAACTTACAAGAGGATACAGTTGGTCTTGAAATGTTAAAAGAACAATCGCACGATAAAATTCATGCTCTTGATAAACAAGTATACTTAGGGAAAAAGCTTGCTGGCATGCTTGAAGCTGAAAAACAAAACCCAGAGCGTCAAAGGGATATTCCGTTAATTAACGATGCATTAGAAAAGATACTTGTACGTACACGTAATATGCAGCAAGCGAAAAGTGTATTATTACAATCTATAGCTTCTGTAGACATCATTAAGAAAAATAATGAAAAATTAACAGAGGCAATACGTAATGCCATTACGATGACGCAAAACGTTGTAACAGTTTCAGCTGCTATTCAGCTAGCATTAACGAATCAACGTAAAACAATTGATGCCGTAAATGCGACGAATGAAGCAATTGAATCGATGGTGTTAAGTAATTCTCAAGCGTTAAAACAAAATACAGAAGAAACGACGAAATTGCTTGAGAATCCTGCTATTAGCATGGATAAATTACGTGAATCATTCCAAAATGTGTTCGCTGCAATTGAGGCATCTGAAAAATCGTCAGAACGTATTATTGAGTCAAGTAAGAAGTTTGTTATTGAACTAGACACATTTAATGATGAGATGAAGCAGAAACTCATTCAGCGTCCAAGGAAATAACGGATTATTAGAGGAGGTGAACAAATGAGTTTCATTCAAACAGTGCTATTACTACTCGGTACATTGCTTTTAATAGCATTTACTGTTGTTGTTTTAGTCGTATATTTCGGACGGAAACTGTATTTTTCATGGACGAAGCCATATAAAAAAGCGCAAGATTCTTTAGATAAGTTATCAAATAAATCAATACCGTTTCTACAAGAATTTACACAACACCCACTGTTTTATCGCTGGATTCGCACCGAAGGGAAGAAAGAACAAAATACATTAAATACTCTATTTTGTACATCTGGTCAACGTACGAGAGAACAAGTCTTCTCGATGTTACCGAAAGAAAAGCAGAAAAAAGTGCATGTAATGGCAAAAACAACGAAAAAGCTTACGAATGAAGATATTGATGTGGCTGCGATGAAAGTGAAAGATTTCTTAAGACAAGAAACGCAGCAAACAGTAAAACCGACAGACTTATCATTTTATAAATTGTATTTTTATGACCGTTATCCAGACGCATTAAATACAATTCAAGCGTATAAACGCTCAATAAATCCTTCATTACAAAGAACGGTTGATGATATTACAATTTCAGTATTAAATGCACTTCCGTACTATCAAGAGCAACGCATGTTTGAACAACAACATAAACTTGAAACGTTCTTAATGAAAGATTTAACGGCCATGTTATCGTTGGTAGTACAATTACCACCTTCACAAAGACCAGAGAAGGAAGAAGAATTGAAAATCTACTTGGAAAATTTCAAAAAAGAAATGGAAGTAGTAGAGCGAGATATTCGCGACTCAATTGATCACGATTTAAATGTGAAGATGAGAGCAGCGACTGAGAAGTTTAAGAATAAATAACAAAAAGCGCCTTAAAAGCTAAGTATCACAGCTTTAAGGCGCTTTTTGTTATGAGATTTTATTTTGCTCTAACGGTAGTATGAATAGAAGCCACACTTTCATTATGCAATCGATCAACTGCAGTTACGACATACGTATACATTTCTCCAGAAATAACGGTTTTATCTACATAAATTTCTCCAAGTTTTGTTTTTCTTACAGTAGTAAGTAAATTTTTAGGATTTTGTATATCCACTTCATTTTGCCCATTCGCGCGGTAAATAGCGTAATAAGCAGAATCATTATCTCTATTATCAATGATACCGATTGCAATACCTTCATTTCTTGGAATGGCACCTTTTAATGTCGGTTGTTTTGGTGGATCATGATCAATCCAAGGCATAGGCGGGATTAATGCAGGATGTATATATATGTCTTTTGAGAGTCTATCTTTAACTCCAAGTGGATTGTTATTAATATCTTTTAAGCTAAAATGCATACTACCTTTTATTTCAGGATATAGCCGGTTTAATGTAATTTGTCTTGGATATTCTTCTGGATCAGACCAAGCAGGGACGGAGTTATTATTAATTTTATAGGCCGCTTGACCGATGTATAGGTGAATCGGTTTGTTATTTGTTTCTTTAACCCACCAATCTACTAATATGTCATATGCAGCTGGGGTGAAACCTATATTCCAATATATTTGCGGTGTAATGTAGTCAATATATCCTTTTTGTATCCACTCACGTGTGTCAGCATAAAGGTCATCATAGTTTCTTTGGCCTGCGGTTGTGTTAGAACCAGTCGGATCGTCAGCTATATTTCGCCATACACCGAACGGACTAATGCCAAACTTTACGTATGATTTTTCTTGTTTTATAGCAGTATTTAAATCTTTTACAAGTTCATTTACATTGTTACGTCGCCAATCTTCTATATTTGTAAATTTACCGTTATTATATGTTTCGTATGTTTTCTGATCTGGAAATTCTTCACCGGCTACTTTATATGGGTAAAAATAATCATCCATATGCAGCGCATCAATATCGTAATTTTGTACGATTTCTAAAGCACCTTCTGTTATAAATTTTTTCACTTCTGGAATACCGGGATTGTAATATAACTTTCCGCCATAAGGTACAACCCAATTGGGGTGTTGCCTTGCAGGGTGATTATTTGATAATCGATTTATATCAGTGTGATTCATCGTTATTCGGTATGGATTAATCCATGCGTGGAATTCTATATTTCTTTTGTGTGCTTCTTCAATCATAAATGCAAGTGGATCGTATCCGGGGTCTTTTCCTTGTGTACCCGTAATGTATTCAGACCAAGGACCGTAATTTGAGGGATAGAAAGCATCAGCTGTTGGTTTAATTTGTACAACAACTGCATTCATACCAGTGCTTTTTACATCGTCTAATAATCTTATAAATTCTTGTTTCTGCTTTTCAATAGGTAAGCCAGTTTTTGTGGGCCAATCAATATTCAGAACTGATGCGATCCATACAGCACGTAATTCATGTTTTTTGTACGTAGTATTTACTTTAGCATAAGTAGAGTGAGGGGAAATGAAAGAGAAAGGGATGAACAAGATGACGATACAACATATCATTAATAAACGTTTAACGATCATTTATACGCCTCCCTATCATATGATTATTTAAAATAATATCTGAGGTGAGGTTGGCCTTGCAATAGAGAAAATTACACATTGAAACATTAATTTAATAGGAAAAATATTTTTAATGAAATTTACTTTCATTATAACTAAATTCATTTACTACTTCATATGCTTGTTAGTAAAGTGAAACTTCCTTTCATTTGAAGGGTAATAAATTATAAGTATAGGAGGATTAATAAATGAAAGTTTTGTTTGTCTGTTCTGGAGGAATGTCCAGTGCAATTGTTGTAAACGCTTTAAAAAAAGAAGCGGAGAAAAATGGTTTGAACATGGAAGTGCATGCAATTGGAACGAATGAGGTAGAGGAAGAAGTAAAGAATGGCTGGGATGTCGTAATGGTGGCACCTCAAATAAGACACCGATTTGACTCTGTAAAAAAATTTGCAGAGGAGGAATCTATTCCGTGTGGCATCATTCCACCGCAAGCATACACGCCGCTTGGAGGCCCGACTTTATTAAAAACTGTAAATGAATTAATCAGTTAGGGGGAAGCGTTATGAATAAGTTTGTCACGTTTCTTGATAAAAACTTATCTGGCCCGATGGCAAGGCTTTCTGAGCAGAGGCATCTACAAGCAATCCGTGATGGAGTTATTTCGGCGTTACCATTTATTATAGTAGGAAGCTTCTTTTTAATAGTAGCATTTCCGCCACTGCCGAAAGATAGTTTCATATCGGTTTGGGCATTAAAGAATCAAACAAGTATATTAATACCATATCGTTTAACTATGTTTATTATGTCCTTATATATAGCATTTGGAATAGGATATAATTTAGCGAAAAGTTATAAATTAGATGCTTTATCAGGAGCACAGCTTGCGGTATGTTCACTACTTTTAACATTAACGCCTGAGTTAATTGATAAAAAAGGATTCATGCTTCCAATGACAAACCTCGGAGGTCATGGATTATTTGTGACGATGATTGTCTCTATTTTATCAGTTGAGATTTTAAGATTTTGTAAGAAGAATAACGTAACGATAAAAATGCCAGAACAAGTACCACCGTCAGTATCACGTTCATTTGAAGCACTTATACCTGCAGCATTCGTTATTATTATTATGAGTCTTATCACAGTCGTTTTTAAAGTTGATTTACATTACGTTGTAGATAAACTAGCCGCACCGTTAGTAAAAGCTGGTGATAGTTACTTTGGCGTTATTATACCTGTATTTTTAATTACGTTTTTCTGGTCTTTCGGGATACACGGAGTATCAGTTGTAGGTACTGTGGCAAGGCCGCTTTGGGATGTGTATTTAGGAAAGAACGGTGAAGCTGTAGCAAGTGGAGCGAGTCATTTTCCGTTTATTGCACCAGAACCGTTTTATCAATGGTTTATTTGGATTGGTGGTTCGGGCGCAACATTAGGGCTTGTGTTAGCTATGATCGTATTTGGTCGATCAAAATATTCGAAAGCATTATCGAGAACGTGTATTGTTCCGGGGGTTTTTAATATAAATGAACCGGTTATATTCGGTTTGCCGATTGTATTAAATCCAATTTTAATTATTCCTTTCGTCATTACACCGTTAGTAACAGCTACTATAGCTTATGCTGCAACAGCGATGGGGTTTGTAACACCAACGCATATTATGCCGCCATGGACATTACCTGCTCCAATTGGTGCTTATTTAGCAACAGGTGGAGATTGGCGTGCGATTGTATTAGTTTTTATAAATATAGCAATATCTTTCCTTATTTATCTACCATTCTTTAAAATGTACGACAAAAATATGCTTGAAATTGAAAAGAATGGTGACGGGGAATCTGTTAATCCTTAATCTGCATGCTGTTATTTTGAGTGATAGACTTTTTGTCTATCACTTCTTTCACATTAAAACAAGAAAGGGGGAAATAGAATGAATATAAAATTTAGTTATAAAGGTGTATTTTTATTATTATTTGGAGTGATTTGTGCAAATTTACTTTTTGTCCCTTTATTAGGTATGCTAAATCTATCACAAATGCATAGTATCTGGCTCGTTACAAGCATTGCGGCAAGCATTTTGCTTACGGTAGTTGTTTCTTTCATTGATGGGTCGTTTGCATCGAAAGCTCAGTTGTTTTTTAGATTTATATTGTTTTCGATTGGTTGTACGTCGGTTACTTACATGATTGTCTTTTAGTAAATAGGAGGTCATGCACGTTATGTATATTGCAGGGGTAATGTCTGGTACTTCATTAGATGGAATAGATGTAGCGCTCGTTCATATAGAAGGAAGTGGTGTAGATTCTAAAATCGAACTCATCCATTTTACTACTGTTCCATTTTGTAATGATATGAAAAATGAGATTCAACAAGCGTTATCAATTGAAACTTCGAATGTCCAACTTATATGTAGTTTAAATTTTAAACTTGGTTTATGCTTCGCCAATGCTGTAAAGGAAGTTTGTAAAGAGGCCAATTTTCCTTTGAGACAATTAGATTTAATAGGCTCTCACGGACAAACGATTTATCATCAGCCAAAGCAAGAAGGTAATATTCTTTCTTCAACTTTGCAAATTGGGGAACCAGCAGTAATAGCATATGAAACGAACACGACGGTTATCTCGAATTTCCGAACGATGGACATGGCGGCAGGGGGACAAGGTGCACCACTTGTACCATATTCAGAGATTATTTTATATCGGCATCAAACTAAAAATAGACTACTACAAAATATTGGCGGGATTGGTAATGTTACAGTGGTTTCAAGTAAACGAAGTAATGAGAGTGTTATTGCTTTTGATACTGGACCAGGCAATATGGTAATCGATGAAGTATGTCAAAGATTATTTCATGTACCATATGATCAAAATGGTTGGATTGCAAGTCAAGGGGTGGTTGTAGATGAAATTTTAACATACTGTATGAAGCATCCATTTTTGAACGTGAAACCACCAAAATCAACAGGTAGAGAACAGTTTGGAGAAGCGTTTGTGACTGAATTATTAAATCGATTTGAAAAGCATAGTAGAGAAAATATATTGGCAACTGTCACGATGTTTACAGCATGTTCAATTGTTCATCATTATCAGGAATTTATTTTTCCGTATTATGAAATCGATGAAGTAATTTTAGGCGGGGGCGGAAGTTATAATCGTACACTTGTTGAAATGATACGATTTGGATTAAAGGAAGAAAAATGCAAAATATTTATTCAAGAAAATTTAGGCTATTCCTCAGCGGCGAAAGAAGCGATCGCCTTTGCGGTTTTAGCAAACGAAACGTATTATCGTAATCCGAGTAATGTGCCGAGCGCAACAGGTGCTAAGAATTCCGTGGTTTTAGGGAATGTAACATTCCCTCCAATACGTAAATGAAAATGAGGCGAACATATGAAGTATATGATCGGAGTAGATGGCGGGGGAACGAAGACAGAGGCAATTGCATTTGATCAAAATGGAAATGAAGTTGTAAGAGGTATGAGCAGATTTGGAAATGTATTAATAGATTTTGATGAGGCACTTTTGCATATTATGGAAGCAATTGATCAATGCCAGAAGAGTTTAATAAATGGGCATTGCGTTTGTGTTTGTTTAGGGTTAGCCGGCATAAGTGGCGCGAATACAAATAAATTAACATTACGTTTAAAAAAGAAATACGGAACAGAAATTGAAATTTTTAATGATGCAATGATTGCGCATGCAGCTGCTTTAAAAGGTAAGGATGGAATATTAACTATAGGTGGTACAGGGGCAATTTGTATCGGAAAGAAAGGAGAAGTGTATGAGTATAGCGGTGGATGGGGACATATTTTAGGTGATGAAGGGAGCGGATATTGGATTGCATTACAAGCTTTAAAGAAAATGACAATTCAATTCGATCAAGGAATCAGCCTTTGTCCATTGAGTTTGAATATTCAAAGGCAGTTTCAACTTTTGACACCGTCTCATATAAAAAGCTTAGTATATACTTCTTCTAAAGATAAAATTGCAGCAATCGCGCCATTAGTTATTCAGGAAGCGAGAAATGGAAATGATGATGCACATGAAATTATAATGCAAGCTGGAAAGGAATTAGGAAGGATTACAGTAAATGTTTATAACAAGTTAAACTTTAAGCACTCAACGCCAATTGCAGTAAGTGGCAGTATATTGCGTTTAGTTCCTGAAATATTTGCTGTATTTAAGAAATGCTGTGAAGAAAGTATGAAAGAAATTATATTTGTATCACAAGCAGAAATGGCAGTGAAAGGAACATATTATTTAATGAGGGATATATATTTTTAAAAATAGCGTATGAGAATTTTTGTATGATTTGTAAAAATATGATGTTAAAATGTATAAAGGGATGTATGTTAAAACGTACAATATACGTAGTAATTGAATATTGTATATGTAATCCCATGTAGAAAGTGAATGATTACATGATTAATAGTATGCAGTTTTTATATTTGGTGGCTTCTTATTTAATTGGAAACATCTTGACCGCTTATATAGTAACAAAATTGAGACATAACGTTGATATTAGGGGTGAAGGAAGCGGAAATCCTGGTGCAAGAAATATGGGGCGCGTATATGGAAAAGGGTATTTCATCGCTACATTTTTAGGTGATGCGATTAAAGGGGCAATCGTTGTTACTGTTGCAAAATATCTTTTTGAAGATCCTACATTCGTAATGTTAACATTATTGGCCGTTATTATTGGACATATTTACCCAGTTTTATTTAAAGGTAAGGGCGGTAAAGGTATTTCAACATTTATTGGAGGATTAATCGCATTTGATTATTTGATAGCGCTTACCCTCATAGGCATTTTTATTGTATTTTATTTAATATTTAAAGGATTTACGAAGCCAGGACTAATTACGATTGCTTGTTTACCAATTTGTATGATTCTTTATTCTTATTCTATTGTTACGACTATTTTAAGTGGAATGATTATTGTACTTATTCTATATGTAAATCGAGAATAAAATGAATGTTTAATAAGTGGGGATAATCTCCACTTATCATTTTTTATTAAATAGATAAAGGAGGTAAGGCATGGGGTTAATTTATAAAGTTGCTGATCAAGATTGGGAATTTGAAAGTATACATAAATTAAATTATAAAACTTTTGTGGAAGAGATTCCACAACATGAAGAAACGAAAGACCAGTTTCGTATAGATAGGTTTCATGAAGAAAATACATATTTAATTTGTTTAGATGAGGATAGATTAGTAGGTATGGTCGCGGTGCGGGGAAAACGACCATTCTCGTTAGATTATAAAATTTCAAATTTAGATGTTTATTTGCAAGAGCATGGAGAAAAAGTGTATGAAATTCGTTTACTTTCAGTAGAACGTGAATATAGGAATGGAAGAGCGTTGTTAGGATTAATCCGTTTTCTACATCGTTATTTGCTTCTAAATGGATATGAATTAGCACTCATTTCTGCAACAACACGTGAACTAGCTTTATATGAGCAAATGGGATTCAAAGGTTTCCATACGTTAGTTGGTACAGAAGTAGCAGCCTTCCAGCCAATGTATGTTACCCCTGCTATGTTTGAAGAATCGAGTGTTGGAAGTATTATGACGAAAGAATACACATTTTTACCTGGTCCAGTAGACATTGAAGAGAACGTTCGAAAGGCATTTTGTACTAAGCCTATTTCGCATCGCTCTAAGTCATTTCAAGTGACAATGGACAATGTGAAAAAACGGTTACTTCACATGACAAAAGCAAAACATGTACAACTTATGTTAGGAACAGGGACGTTAGCCAATGATGCGATTGCTTTACAGTTACGTTCTTTAAAAGGGAAAGGACTAGTATTAACAAATGGAGAATTTGGAAATAGATTAGTTGGGCATGCAAAACGAGCACAGTTACATTTTGATACGTATAAAAAGGAAATGAGAGAGCCGTTTATTTATACAGAATTAGAAGAAATAATGACAACTGGAAATTATGAATGGCTTTGGTTTGTTCATCATGAAACATCTACTGGAATGTTAAACGATTTAAACGAGCTAAATACTCTTTGTAACGAGAATCAAATGAAACTATGTGTAGATTGCATAAGCTCAATTGGAGCAATACCAATAGACTTGAAGGATGTGTATTTTGCAAGTGGTGTTAGCGGTAAAGCGATTAAATCATATACAGGAATTTCTTTCGTTTTTCATAACCACATTGTAAAAATAAACGAGGCTGTGCCGGCCTATATGGACATTGGCATGTATGAAGAAAATGAAAGCATTCCATACTCACAATCATGGAATTTAATTTATGCATTGCAAGAAGCGTTGAAGAGATTTGAAGATGAAAAGGCATTTGTAAAAATTAAAGAGACATACGATTATGTTGAAGAAGTTATTACTGATATGGGTTTAAAGCTTGTTTCACCTAAAGAACATGCCGGGCCAATTATACTTACTATTGTATTGAGCGAAGATCATTCTTCTAAAGTAGTAGGCGATGCATTAGCATTACAAGGATACATCGTTCATTATGAGTCATCTTATTTACAAAAGAATAATTGGATCCAAATTGCATGTTTAAATGATTATAAAGAACGTGATATGAAGAGGATGTTGAATTGTTTGCAAATGTGTTTATTTCAGAGTGGGGTACAAATATAAAGACTTTTTCTTTTCGTATAAAGGAGCTACGACTTACGAAAACTTAGGAATAGAACATTGGAAGAGGTGTAAGTATGATAACTAGAAAACTACCATTACATATAGACGATATTAAAAAAGCTCACAAGATTCTAGATAGAAATGCTCGTAAAACGCCATTAGTAAAATCTTTTTACTTGACTAGTAAAACGGGCGGAGAAATTCATTTGAAATTAGAAAATATGCAATTAACGGGTTCTTTTAAGTTTCGTGGCGCATTTAATAAAATGTCGCGGCTCACGGATCAAGAAAAAAAAAGAGGTGTAATTGCATGTTCAGCAGGTAATCATGCACAAGGAGTTGCATTATCTGCTCATTTACTCGGTATTAAGAGTAAAATTGTTATGCCAATTTCTGCACCGCAGGCTAAAGTTGAAGCAACTAGAGGATATGGATCTGAAGTGATTTTACATGGTGAAACCTTTGATGATGCAAAGACAAAATGTGAAGAAATTATAAGGAAAACAGGTGAGACATACTTACATCCATATGATGATGTAGAGGTAATGGCTGGTCAAGGTACAATTGGATTAGATATTCTTGATGATATGTGGGATGTAGATACTGTCATTGTACCAATAGGTGGAGGCGGAATTATTTCTGGTATTTCTGTAGCATTAAAATCTTTTAATCCATCGATTAATATAATTGGTGTCCAGGCAGATAATGTCCATGGAATGAAGGCATCTTACGATAAAGGAGCAATCGTAGAACATTATGAGGCGCCTACTATTGCAGATGGTTGCGCTGTTAAAATACCAGGGGAATTAACATTTGAAATTGTAAAAGAAGTAGTAGATGATATTGTAACTGTATCAGAAAAAGAACTGGAAGTAGCGATGAAAGATTTATTACAACGTGGGAAAGCTGTTGTAGAAGGTGCAGGTGCATTAGCAACTGCTGCACTTCTTGCAGGAAAAGTTGATAGCTATATAAAAGGAAAAAAAGTAGTAGCGGTTATATCTGGTGGGAACGTAGACTTACAGCGCATATCAAGTGTATGTGAGCACTTTTTTGTCGCTAATGAAGTGAAATAGTTTTATGAAAGAAGAGCTAAGAGAAATAATCTTAGCTCTTACTTTTTGTCTACTGTTTACTGTAAGTAGCAATAAATTTGCTGTTTAATGAATTGTTTTATTTAAGCGCCAATTTTTACACATATCTTGAATGTTACAATAATTATTTCAATATTGTCGAAACGTAAGCAGAAATTTAATATAATAATTTTAATGTGCTAATGAGTGGTGAGGAGGGCAGGTCATGAATAAAGAAGAACAGGTCATGAACGGTTTCAGGGAATTATATAATAAGCTGGTTTGGCTTAATAAAGATAAGATGGAAGAAGGCCTTAAAGGTTTTAAGTCTTCTGAAGTCCACTGCATTGAATATATTGAAAATAATGTGGATTCTAATGTGACACAACTTGCAGAGGCTTTTTATGTGACTCGCGGTGCTATAAGTAGAATGACTAAGAAGCTCATACAAAAAGGCCTTATTGAAAGCTACCAAAAGTCGGAAAATAAGAAAGAAATTTATTTTAGGCTTACCGAAGAAGGGAAAGAAATTTATAAAATCCATGAAGATCTGCACAAAGAGTTTCAAGAGCGGGATAAAGCTGTATTTGAGCAAGTAACTGAAGAAGAATTCGACAGTATAATTAGTTTCGTGGAAAAGTATAGTAGACATTTGGATGCAGAAATAAAGAAACAAGGTATACATATTAAATCCTAATACATTTTAATAATGAAATGGCAGCCCTAATCTAATGAGAATAGGCTGCTTTTTTATCATTTTATTTTTGTTGACTAATCAACAAAACAGAGTTATTATTTTGTTGACAAAGCAACAAATTTTTAAAAGGGGCGAAGTTAAATGTCTATATTTAGATCACAAAATGAAAGGGAAACTGAAAAAAGCATAGATAAACATGCTTTACTATTCGGACTTATTTCTGTATTTCTTTGTGGTATAGGTTTCAGTATTATCATGCCTGTAGTCCCATTCTTAGTACAGCCATATACAAGTAATCCGGAAGAACAAGCATTAGTTGTTACACTACTAACTTCCGTATATGCGGCCTGCGTGTTTTTAGCTGCTCCAGTACTCGGGGCTTTAAGCGATAAGTATGGCCGTCGTCCATTACTTTTAATATGCTTATTTGGTTCTGCAATTGGGTACTTAGTTTTTGGCATAGGAGGAGCTTTATGGGTACTATTTGCTGGACGCATAATAGAAGGAATAACAGGCGGGAGCATAAGTACTATCTTCGCATATTTTGCAGACATCATTCCAAAAGAGCAGAGAACGAAATACTTTGGATGGGTGAGTGCAGTTGTAGGTGCGGGAACTATCATTGGCCCAACCATTGGGGGATTACTTGCCAAGTTTGGTGATACTGTACCTATGTATTTTGGAGCAATCATAACGTTAATAAATGTTGTATATGGGATCAAATATATGCCTGAGAGCCTTGACAAAAATAATAGATTGAAAGAGATTACTTTTGTAAGAATGAATCCTTTTGCACAGCTAGCAAACATACTTTCCATGAAAAATTTAAAATGGTTACTTGTCTCAGCGTTTTTACTTTGGATACCTAACGGATCTTTACAAGCAATTTTCACACAATTTACGATGGATACTTTCAGTTGGAAACCTGCACTAATCGGACTTATGTTTTCAATTTTGGGCTTTCAAGACATTGTTTCACAAAGTTTTATAATGCCAAAGCTTTTGATCCAGCTTAGTGATAAACAAATAGCAATTCTTGGGATGGTTTCGGAGATTATAGGATACAGTTTTATTGCAGCATCAGCTGTATTTTCACTCTCTCCACTACTTATCGTTGGAATGCTAATGTTTGGTTTTGGGGATTCAATTTTCGGGCCTTCATTCAACGGGATGCTTTCAAAGTCTGGCGGTTCTAGTGAACAAGGAAGGATTCAAGGGGGAAGTCAATCTATTCAAGCTTTAGCAAGAATGATTGGTCCTATTATTGGAGGGCAAATCTATGTATCGCTTGGTCATGCTGCACCTGCTTTTATGGGTATGATCCTTATAGTCGCGGCAATAGCAGTTTTGTATAAGGGGACACATGCAACTGTATAACAGATAGATATAAGAACAAATAAAAGGGTGTCAGAACTTAGGAACACGTGCTGACACCCTTTTTGTTTACGGTTTGAGAGCTAAGAGAAATGCTTTTGTTTAGGGATTTATTCTGCAATGCTCTCATAGTGAAGAGTAATATTCAGTGAGGTGGAACTATCATTAATTACAGTTAGCTTTTTTTGAAAGTAAAAAGGTATGTAAATGACTAGTTAGTTTAATTATGCTTGTGCTGAAGTAAATAATGACTCCATTTTTACCTTGCTCTTCTCTCGAATTTCAGCATCTGCATGGCGCATAACATATTTATGCGCTACAGCGATTGCTAAAACATCATCTAATAAGCCAATCCCAATAATAGCAGCTATATCTGGAATGAAATCGATTGTTAATACGTAATAAGATAAAGCGGCTAATATTATGAATTTCGCTTTAGTAGGTAATTCTTTCTTTTTCATTGTGTAGAATAAGATAATACTTTCATATACGCTGGATTTACCGAGGTTTACAGAGCTTTTTTTGAACTTTTTCCAAAGTGTCTGTTTCTCCATATAAACACTCCTTTTACAAAAACATAGATTTTTTAAAAGGATGGACAAAGAAGTGAGAGATTAATCAATGTTATTGTTTTTCTTATTATATATTTCCATAAAGATAGGGGATTACCTGTTCAAAATAATATAATGTGGATTATGCAACGATTCACAGTGTTCCGTTACATAGTATATATATTGTAAAATGTATGTGGATGATTTAGTTATTATTATGCATTTTATAAGCGGTATGGGGGAAGAAAAATGAAAATAATAGAACTACCAATTGAATTCGAATTTAACGGGCAAAAACAATGTATTTATCCAAGTTTAATTATATTACATAATGAATTAACGTTAGTGGATACAGGATATCCAAGTTTTTTACCTTTAATTGAAAATGCAATATTAAAACATGGATATGAGATGAAAAACTTAAAGAATATAATTATTACCCATTATGATGACGATCATATAGGGGCTTTATATGATTTTAAAGTGAAATATCCAAATATTAATGTTATTGCTAGTGAAATTGAATCTAACAATATTAATGGTGATATAAAATCAGAGAGGTTAGTTCAAGCTGAAGAAATGTTAGAACGTATGCCAAATGAAGAAAAAGAATTTGGTAAATGGTTTATACAACAGTTAAAAAATATAAAACATATTTTCGTCGATGAAAAAGTACATGATGGTCAAATGATTTTGAATAATGAATGTCAAGTAGTGGCAACGCCAGGACATACCTCGGGGCATATTTCATTATATTTTCCCAATTTAGACTGTGTAATTACAGGAGATGCAGCGGTTCAAGAGAATCGAGAGTTAGTTATAGCTAATCCGAATTTTTGTTTAGATATAGAAAGGGCGGAACAGTCTTTAAATAGGATTAAAAGTCTTAAAGCAGCGCAGTATTATTGCTATCATGGAGGAAAGCTTACTGTATAAAATAATAAAAAAACCAATCTTTTCGATATAGAAAAGATTGTTTTTTTAATTCATAGATTCTGCAATTTGAATTAAATCCTTTACGTTATATTTTCCTTGTATATAGCGTTTGTTACCAATTGCAATTGTATATTGAAAACCATTTTCCTGAAAGAGGAGCTCATATGCTGAATCAAAATGAGGATTATATAGTGCTTTTATATTATTTTTTAAGCTGTAGAACTTAGCTCCACTATGTACATAGAAGCCTAATTTGTTTTGAACTGGTGAAACAGTGATTTTAAAAATCCCATTAATGTCTTCATTGTAGTATTGGAGGTTTAAGTAATCGTTATAGATGTACCCTTGAAATTCGTGAATTTTGTAGGAGTAAGTATATGTTCCTTACATTTCATTTCATATTCTTTTACGATAGTAGCTTCTTTTATAAGTGGATTCCCATCATAAATTTGATTCATTTGAGATATTTTATTATTTTTTGTTACTATTTCTAAAATGAAACCGATAGTAAATTCATCATTAGTGCCTTTCAAATAAGAAATAAGAATTGTAGTATCTTCTTTTGGAGATGGTACTATTTTAATTTCATGAATAGGTTTTTCCTTTTGGAAAGTAGGTAGTTCAACCCCTTCTGTTACATATGACTGCATTAATTATTTATCATTTTTGAGTAAGGCATGTTTGAATTCACTTATTACATCTGTTTGAGATTTCGCCATAATAATTGTAGTGGATTGAAAATATAATAAGATAAATATGCAAAAAAAATTTATGAATGTAGTGGTCAATTTTATCACCCTATAACTATATTTCCGTAACATTGAAATATATATGTATAGGAGGGGAGAAGATGAGTTTATTGCTTGATGTAATAATGGATATAATTTTGTTTTATCCTCGAAATGACATGAAATTAAAACATCATATTGTCAAATTAAGCGAATTTGAGTGGTTTCGAAAGCTACACGAAGATACAAAGTATACAAGTTTAATTTGGAGTAATAGAAAAATTAAAAAGTATATTTTGACTTCTGCAAATATGGAAACATTAATAAAATCCGAGAAAAAGCAAAAAGAATTTGTCCATCTAGTACACGATGAATATAAAAAAAGAAGATAAGAATTTTTTTATTTTTCATATTTAGCGAAACAAATGGTACAATGAAAGCTAATGTGAAAAATAAGGAAAAGAAGTGGTCTATTTGAAAAACTTTTTAGAATTAGGAATTAGTGAAACTTTTAATCATACATTACGTGAAAATGGAATTACAGAAGCAACACCAATTCAAGAGAAGGCAATTCCAGTTATTCTGTCAGGTAAAGATATTATTGGGCAGGCGAAAACAGGAACGGGTAAAACGTTAGCATTCGTGTTACCGATTTTAGAAAAAATCAATCCAGAGTCTAGTGATGTTCAGGCTTTAATCGTTGCGCCAACAAGGGAACTAGCACTGCAAATTACAACTGAAATTAAAAAAATGCTTGTTCAAAGAGAAGATATTAATGTACTAGCGATATATGGCGGACAAGATGTCGCACAACAATTGAGAAAATTAAAAGGTAATACACATATTGTTGTAGCGACACCAGGACGATTATTAGATCATATACGACGTGAAACAATTGATTTAAGTAATCTTTCAACGATTGTACTAGATGAAGCGGATCAAATGCTTTATTTCGGTTTCTTATATGATATTGAAGATATTTTAGATGAGACACCTGGTAGTAAACAAACGATGTTATTCTCAGCAACGATGCCAAAAGATATTAAAAAATTGGCGAAGCGTTATATGGATGAGCCGCAAATGATTCAAGTACAAAGTGAAGAAGTAACGGTAGATACAATTGAGCAGCGTGTCATTGAGACGACAGATCGTGCAAAGCCAGATGCACTTCGTTTTGTTATGGATCGTGATCAACCATTTTTAGCAGTTATTTTCTGTCGTACAAAGGTTAGAGCAAGTAAGCTTTATGATAATTTAAAAGGACTAGGTTATAATTGTGCTGAACTTCATGGTGATATACCTCAAGCGAAACGTGAAAGAGTTATGAAGAGTTTCCGAGAAGCTAAAATTCAGTACTTAATCGCAACGGATGTAGCAGCTCGTGGACTTGATGTAGATGGTGTAACGCACGTATTTAACTTTGATATCCCTGAAGATGTAGAAAGTTATATTCACCGCATTGGCCGAACAGGACGTGCAGGTGGATCAGGTCTTGCAATTACATTCGTTGCAGCGAAAGATGAAAAACATTTAGAAGAAATTGAAAAAACGCTTGGTGCACCAATACAAAGAGAAATAATCGAACAACCGAAGATAAAACGTGTAGATGAAAATGGAAAACCGGTACCAAAGCCGGCTCCAAAGAAATCAGGTCAATATCGTCAAAGAGATAGCCGTGAAGGTTCAAAAAGTGAATCAAGACGTGATTCCAGAAATGGCTCAAGAAGTGATTCAAGAAATAGTTCTAGAAATGAAAATAACCGATCATTTAATAAGCCAAGTAATAAAAAAGGTAGTACAAAGCAAGGTCAGCAAAGACGTGGCCGCTAAATGGTTATAATTGTAAAAGAGTCGCGAAATATTGCGGCTCTTTTTTTGTTTGTATACAACAAGGGTGATGCCGAAAAAAATTTCACTCACCGTATTTAAAATGAATTTTAAAATATATAAAAGAAATTTTATAGTCCAAAACCAGTAGAGCAAGGGTATTACAACCATGTCGCAATTCAAGAACAAGTGCAACTTACGTATGAACAATATTTAATCGAAAAAAATCGAGAGAAAGCAGTTCGTACTAGCTCCTCTGATGATGATACGGAAATATCTTTTGCAAACAAAGAATTGGACGATTTGGTGAAAGAAATTCGTAACACATTCAAACTGTACGGGAATGTTATAGTGCAGCAAAAAGAGAACGGAACTTATTATGTCTACTATTTCGGTAGACCACTTTGGTTGAAAGAAAAGGTATTGAAGCGAGCGAGTATTTTCATTACACATTCCGCAATTATCGAAATGGAGGAAGAGAAGTTTATAAATGATTTAACTCATATTGGTAGATGAAAAAAATAAGGGCGTGCGAAGATCGAGCTTTCTTATTTACAAATTTAAATTAACAACCATTTTCGAATATTGGCAGAAAGATAAAATTATTGTTGCTGAAATGGAAAGTAAAGCAAGTTATCTTTATTGGCAGCAGTTCAGAACAAAATTTGTAACAATGTCGATGGTGAAATTTATGAAGTTTGTAAAGTGCGAGAATGAAGATGTTTTTGACATCAAGCGCATGTACAGCGCAGAGCAGGCTTTCAAGAAAGTGTAAAATTTTCGCTACCTCCATGCGGGGGTGATTGTAAGGAACTGGAAAACTCATTTGTTCGTTTTGTTCGATGGAGGAATTGAAAAGCGCAACTGTCATCATTTTTTGGAAATTGCTTATTACGATGATGAGGGTAATGTGGTTCGAAGCTACCAGAAGGGGGAATATGCGGTATAAGAAAAAAGGACTTGCAGTCGTATCTGCTGTCCTTTAATAGGAGAAAAATTATTCTGGATTAGAACTACGAATAACAAGAAAACGCGCTTTAAATTAGTGTTGTCAAAGATGTAATAATCTATGCAACAAAAAGCTTAGTTGGAATTCAAAACACCAAAATGGCTTGCATTGGTAACAGGCTCAAAACTAGTATATGTAAAATGAAAAATTCCATGCAAAAAGCAGACAATAATTTTGGTTGTCTGCCAGTGAGTCGAATGAGTTAGCTAATTGTGATAAATTGCATTCCTATTAGGAGAAGAGTGAAGCTGCTAGTTCAAACAGCTTGTTGGTATTATTTTCGATATTTTAAAAAATATACAGGAAAAGCAGATAAGTTAAGAACCTACCTGCTTCTGCTGTAACAAAAGAAAGAAGTATTAGCCGTGGATACGGCGGCTTGAGAATAGTATGTATTTTTATTTAAAAAATATTCAAGGGGTGAAGAAACATGGAATGTTTGATACATGGTATCTATGAAATTAATCAGCTAATTAGTAAAACAAAAGAGAAAAATTATGAGTAAATATAACAATAAGAAGGTAGAACTAGACGGCCATGTATTCGATAGTAAAGCAGAAGCAGATTATTACTCCGGATTAAAAATACGCCAAGCTACAGGTGAAATTACAAGCTTTAAATTGCAATGAAAAATTAAGTAACTTTAAAAAATGAGATATGTATCGGAGTCTTTTTATGTACAAAAGAATGAGAGATTTCTTCTGAACATTTAAAAGGAATCTCTTATTCGTAATCGGTAAATTAGGTTTTAGAAAAACGAAAAGATTTTGTATGAAAAATAAATAAAAGAATTCGTTCGTTACAAACGGATTCTTCCCACAAGGTCTGCAAGAAATTCAAGGTAACTGGACCAGAGCAACCTGTGAAATTCCTTGTGATAATACTGTATGCAAATGAATCAAAATGGTTAATGGAAACTAAACAAAATCTTATTTTAAAGCTAAAGAATGTCTTGTGGAGCGCTCCTTATAGCTAATTATGAATGTTTATGTTCAATCTTAGATTTCTTACTTGGAGGAATAAAATGCTCTTGAACAAAGTTTTGATAGACAATACTGCCAATAATTACAATATAAAACACCGTACAAAAGAAGATTAAAATGTATTTTACTGCCTTGTTCATATTAGTACCATCCTAAAAGAGAATTATTTGGATTTTAATATGGTATGTGAAAAAGGTGCATTTATACAAGGGAAGGGTAGTTAGCAAAAGTAAAACAAAATCTTTATTTAAAAACTAAAGAGCGCTTTTTAAAGCGCTCCTTAAGAAAAATAAAAAAGAATACCTCATGATACTGTATGTATGTTTTTTAGGAATGTGAGGATTTAAAACAAAATCGTTATTTGAGAAAAAGGAGAATGGAAATGTCCTTAGTGGGGAATTTGAAAGAACTCCAAGAAAAAGTCATTGATGAAAAGGTATTGGAATTTGCAGAGGAAATGGAATGCGTAATAATCGAAAGTGCTGCAAATGGATATTCAGGTTATAGATATCAAATTCATAAAGAAAATCCAGACAAGCATATTCTGCACTCAAAACCATTTACGGAAAAGTTACAAGAATTAATGGATGGTGTGAAAGTTGAATTTAAGGTAGTAGAAAAGAAAAACATTTTAGGTGGATCTTATTACGAACATTACATCCGTTTTAGTTGGAATGACTAATTTCTTAATAAAAAACGCTATTTTA